>NZ_JAMZGM010000042.1 GCF_024158605.1 Sebaldella sp. S0638
TTATCTCCTAAAGAATATTTGAAAAAAATTTCATAATAGACAAGATAAATGTGTCCACATTATTGACATAAGTACAAAACGGAGTTCTTGATAATGCATTATTTGTACTGCAAAATTCTGAAAATAATACAAAAGAAAATGTAAAGATAAATGTAATAGCAGGTAAAGGAGCAAGTAAAGAAAAAACAAGCGGAGTAGAATCATATGATTATGACACAGTGGGAGTTCTGGCTTTAAGAGAAGTAGAGAGAACTTACAGACACACATTCGGATATTCACTGGGGTACACAAGAACGGACTTCCAGATGGACAGCAGCAGATTTAGCGAAGATATGGCGAATACTGTACAGCTGGGATTACATAATAAATATAAGGCGAATGGATGGAATTTTAGAAATGATTTACTTGGAAGAGTAAGTTTCCATACAAGTGACAGAACAATGGACTGGTATGACGGGACACAGAGCAAGATGAAAGCAGATTACAATGTGTACGGAGTAAATTCGTTAAATGAAATAGGAAAAGAATTTGATTTGGGGAGAAATACAAAAATAATTCCATATACAGGTCTTGAGCTGGGATATATGTCACATGAAAGTTTTCAGGAGAAAGGGGATGCAGAGAAACTGAAAGTAGACAAAAATGACGGATATTCAGTAAAACCAGAGATAGGAGTAAGACTGGAAGCAGAGAAAAATCTTGGTAAAAATGAAAATTGGAGAATAAAAGGAAACATAGGAGCAGGTTATGAATATGAACTTGGGAATATGAATAAACAGGAACAGGCAAGTGTAGCAGCAATAGAAGATGGCTATCATAAACTGGCTAAACCTGCGGAAGACAAAGGGAAAATAAAAACAAACGGTATGGTAGGAGTAGAAGTAAAAGACAGATACGGAATATTCGTAACAGGTGAATATGGAATAGGTAACAGCAATAAAGAAGACTATAAAGTTGGTTTATCTTTAAAAGCAGTATTCTAACAATAAGTACACAGAAATAGAGTTGGTTTTATGAGCCAATAATTATAAAAAGATCAGTTTTATCTGGTCTTTTTACATTTTGTGGCAGTCGAATACTTTGGTATTCATTAAAAAAAAATAAGATAAATATATACTTGTAGAACGACTCCTCAATTTTTAGAGTAATTTTATAATCAGGACAGATGTTTTTTATAATTTAAATGAGATTGACAAGAATATAAAATAAATGTTATATTACCTGTGAGGATGCTCATATTCGCTTATTTAATATTTGGGATATTCTTAATACAATTTGATTTAGGAGGAAGAAATGAAAAAATTATTGATTAGCTTATTTACAATTGTTTCACTAACATCATTCTCAGATGAATTAATTATTCGCGGAGGATTTGATGTGTTCAATGATTACAGCGGAATGTCAGATTTTATAACAGGTGATCCCGGTGATGACAGTCTTGGATTTGAATTAGGAATAGAATATCTGAAAACAGTTGCACCTAACTTTTTGATCGGTGCAGGAATAGGGTATCAGGGACATGCTAAAGCCGAAGGAAAGAAAGTATTAATAAACAACTGGTATGATTCATCAGGTAATTATTACGAACATACATACGGTTATGATGATAAAGTATACTATGACAGTGTACCTTTATATGTAACTGCGAAGTATGAATTTGAAACAGCCAACAAATATATAAAGCCATATGTAAAAGCGAATTTAGGTTATTCTTTTAATATCCATAAAAATGATCTTACACTTAATGATAAGGTGACTCAGTATGTATATGACTGGTATTATGATGATTATGACGAGTATTCATATTCATACAATTCAAAATCATATGATACAGACATAGAGAACGGAATATATTATGGGATAGGCGGAGGAATACAGATAAACGGTCTTACACTTGACCTTATGTATCAGGCAAACTATGCAAAAGCCAAAATAGACAATGGTGACGGTACAAGACAGGAACATGACCTGAATCTTCACAGAGTGACTTTTGGATTTGGTTATGCATTTGATTTTAGTTATTAATAAAATATGTAAATAAATAGAAAAGCGGCTGCTCCAACATAAGTTGGGAGAGCCGCTGTTTTATAATCCGAACATTTTTTCGTATGCTTTGAATACTTCTGTGACATCAAAATAATACTTTACAGTTTTTCCGTCAGGCATCTGTACTGTAAGAATATCATAAGGGGTACCGTTATCATCGTAAACCAGCGCCTGCCCCAGGACTCTTGACCCGGGATATTTTGTTGATAAATATTTATATTCTTCTTCAACAGTATTGACTTTTACTGCTGTTTCAAAACTCAAACCATCTCTGGAATCAGCTTTTGCAGCATTTTTGTTATTTTTCTTCTGTGAATTTCCCGCAGCAGAACTTGATTTTGCACTCATGTTCAATGTAATGATAAGCATAGTTAACAGAATAATAAATTTTTTCATATTAAATCTCCTTTAGTTTTATTATTATATTGATTATAATGCATTTCATAAATAAAGTAAAATAAATTCAAGACATTTTTTTAATAACATAAGAAAGCCCGTAAATTATATGATGGAAAGAAATAAAAATAATTTTTCAAAGAAGGAAAAATTCACATTAACTTCATATTGGAATGGTAGAATGAGAATATAGATAAAAAGGTACAGTTCAGCTGTATAAGGAGGTAGCATGAAAAAGATAGTATTAATTTTAGTATCAGTTTTTACACTGACTTCATGTATTTACGAAGACTACAATCATTATCCGCCGTCAGGTGGAAGACCGCCGTATAATAACGGTCATGGCAGACCACCGGGGAACGGCAGACCACCAGGGAATAACAGACCGCCCGGAAACAGCAGGCCTCCCGGGAATAGCAGACCACCGGGACCAGGAAGACCAAATAATAATAATGGACCAAACCATAATAATAATGGTCATGGCGGAAGACATTAAAATATAAAACTGTTTCAGTAAGATGATTTTGAAACAGTTTTTTTTTGTAAATAAAAAATGTAGAAAAAAATAAACAATAAAATTTTTTATGTAATAATAGTGTTAATGCAGGGGAAAATGTATATAACAAAAAACTGAAATAAATAAAATCAGCAGTAAATATAGCAATAGAGCCGTTTGAACAAAAAAGTAAATTTGAAAATTTTTTGCAAATAACATATAATGTAATAAATAAATTATTCGGGGTGGAAATAATGTCAAAAAATATAGTTTTTTTCGATGTGGAAACAAACGGTAAGGTAGGAAGTTCAGTACTGTCAATATCAGCAATAAAAGTGAATTTTAACGGTGAGATACAGAAGTGGGAAAAAGTAGGAGAGTATGACAGATTCTATTTTCGGAATCCCGGCGAGGAAATAAATATGGGAGCCATAAATGTAAACGGTCTTACAGATAATGTACTGGAAAAGAAAAGAGAGGGGAACATATATCCTGTTCATTTCAAAGATGATATAGAATCTTTTTACTCATTCTGTACGGATGCTTCTCACTATGTGGCACATAATATAAAGTTCGACAGAAGCTTTATCCCTTTTATGCTGAAAAACCAGTTTGATACCATGATAGAAAATGTGGAAATAGTAAAAGCAGGAATAAATGAGTATTACGGAACGTATAAATGGCCCAAGCTGAATGAATGTGCCAAGTTTTATAACATACCTTTCGATGACAGCAGTCTTCATGAAAGTTTATATGATGTTCTGATTACCTTCAGAGTATTTTATAAAATGTCGAAACATCCAATAGCAAAAAATAAAATTTTTAATTTTCTGGAAAAACAGTAAAGCAGCAGTGTTGTTTTTCCTTTAGAATATGTCCGGTTTATATTCAGACCGAGTAAATAAAGACAGATGAATGTCAGCTTTGAATATAAGCCGGGAAAAAATCTAATATACACATATTATATAAGTCATATAAATAAAATATATACGATTTCTATTGACATTTATGCGCGTTTTTATTATAATTTTAAATAATAGAATGTTTTAGGAGGAACTAAAATGATAAACAGAAATTTGGAAAGCATGTGTCATCATAGGTAGTGAGTTTGTGCAGTTAGGGTACAGACTCCTGTTGAAATGATTAAATTGAGTCTTGCCTGTGATGCTTTCGGAATTATCTAAACTTTAGTCCTTTTAATAAGCTCTCAGGGAACTGAGGGAATTTTTTTTATTATAAACTGAAGGAAAGGAAGGTAGCGATGAAAAAGATTATTTTGATGTTAATATTTCTGCTGAGTATACTTATGTGTTCCAAAAAGGAGGAAAATCAGGCTGACAAAACAACGGGAGAACAAAAACTTCCTGATAAAATAATAGTCGGACTGGATGATACTTTTGCACCTATGGGATTCAAAGACGAGAAAGGTGAACTTGTGGGATTTGATATTGATCTTGCAAGAGCAGTGGGGGAAAAACTTGGTGTGGAAGTACAGTTTCAGCCTATAAACTGGGATTCAAAAGAGATGGAACTGAAAAACGGAAATATTAACCTTATCTGGAATGGTTTGTCAATAACTGAAGAAAGAAAAAAACAGCTTTTATTCTCAGTTCCTTATCTGGAGAATTCACAGATAATACTTGTGAAAAAAGATTCTGCAATAAAAAATAAGGAAGAACTAAAAGGAAAAGTAATAGGAACACAAAGTAAGAGCAGCGGAGAAGATGCAGTTCTGGCTGATCCTGTTAATTCGGAACTAAAAGAGCTGAGAACATATGATACTTATGATCAGGCATTCTTAGATCTTGATGCCGGAAGAATAGAAGCAATAGTGGGTGATGAAGTACTGGCAAGATACATAAAAGCCAATAAAGAGAAAAAAGAAGGAAAAGAATTATACGCCATTCTGGAAGGCAGCGACTTTGGGAAAGAGGAATACGGGATTGGAGCAAAAAAAGAAGATACTTACCTGATAGAAAAAATAAATGAAGCAATAGAAGAGCTGAAAAAAGACGGTACATATAAAAAGATATACGATAAATGGTTTAGTGCAGAATAGGAGAAAAAATGAGCGAATTATCTATTTTTATTCAAATTTTAAGTTCATTGCCTAATGTGATAATAGTTTATGCTGTTACAGCTGTGATTTCACTTCCTCTTGGAATAATAGGGGCACTTGCTTACACAGGCAATTCTGTTATCATAAAAAAAAGTATATCATTTTATACATGGATATTCAGGGGAACACCTCTTATACTTCAGTTATTCTTTATATATTATGGACTGCCTGCCCTGACTAATAATGCAATAGTCCTTGACAGAATGCCGGCAGCGCTTATTACATTTGTAATTAACTACACTGCATATCTTATAGAAATAATAAGAAGCGGACTGGAAAGTATAGACAAAGGTCAGAGCGAGGCTGCAAAGGTACTTGGTTATTCATATTCTAAGAAAATATGGTATATTCTTCTGCCGCAAGCAATAAGAAGAGTACTGCCGTCTCTTGGCAATGAAGCAATTACACTGGTAAAGGATACTGCACTGATATATGTAATCTCATTAACTGAGATACTAAAGACTACTAAAGAAATAGCCAGCAGAGATTCCATAATAACTCCGTATTTTTATGCCGGACTGATTTATCTGGGACTAAGTTTCCTTATAGACAGAATATTTAAAAATATGGAGAAAAGAAGTAAGGTGAGAGTATAGCCATGGATATTATAGAGATAAGAAGTATAAATAAGAGTTATGGTGAAAACAAGGTTTTGAATGATATTTCACTAAAAGTGGCACAGGGAGAAGTAGTTACCATAATAGGACCTTCGGGAAGCGGAAAATCCACGCTTTTGAGAAGTATAGCAGATCTTGAGACTATAGACAGCGGAAGTATACTTATAGAAGGACGGGATATAACTGAAAAATCTATGGATAAGAAGGAAAAGAAGAAAATACTTTTGAAAACCGGTATGGTATTTCAGAATTTTAATCTTTTTCCTCATATGACTGTAAGAAATAATATAGCAAGAACCCTGAAAGTAGTAAAAAAAGCAACTGCAAAAGAAGCAGAAGAAATAACAAAGCAGATGCTGGCAAAAGTAGGACTTATAGATAAAATAGATAATTATCCAAATGAGCTGTCAGGCGGGCAGAAACAGAGAGCGGCAATAGCAAGGGCTATGGCACTTGATCCGGATATTCTGTTATTTGACGAGCCGACTTCAGCACTGGATCCCGAACTGGTAAAAGAGGTTCTGGATTTGATTAAAAAGCTGAGAGACGAAAAAACAACAATGTTAATAGTCAGCCATGAAATGAAATTTGTAAAAGAAATTTCCGATAAAGTAATAGTTATGGAAAAAGGAAAAATACTTGAGGAAGGAACGTCTGAAAAGGTTTTTGAAAATTCATCCTCAGAGAGAGTAAGGGAATTTTTGAAAAAGTAAAGATGGAACTAGATTATGAAGAAATCTTTTATAGTTACAATCACTGACTCAAAAGGAATAAAAAGCTATAAATTTAGTCAAAAAATAAAGAAAATAGTCTCTATGCTGGGAATTTCCGTAACAATATATCTGTTGATTTCTATAATTGCTTTATTATTTCTTGGAGGGTCTTATCTAAAAAATATAGATATTTTGTCCCAAAATAAGGAATTGAGAAAATTTAAAAACGACTATGAAGAGGAACAGAAAAGGGAACAGGAGAGAGAAAATAAAAAAGTAAGTATGAGTAACCTGAACGAGGTATCTAAAAACAAAAAAAGAAAAGTACTTATGATAATACCAAATTCATATCCTGTAAAACCTGATACAAGAGTAACAAGTGAATTTGGCGGAAGAATCCATCCTATTGCCGGTGTCCAGAAAGATCATAAAGGAATAGATTTCGGAACTGGGATGAATGCAGATATATATTCTACTGCTGACGGTATAGTAAGTTTTGCCGGACAGCAGAACGGATACGGAAATGTGGTAATTATTGACCATAGTTTCGGACTGCAGAGTTTTTACGCACATTTAGATTCATATTCAGTAAAAACAAGAGAATTTGTAAAAAAAGGGCAGATAGTGGCCAAAAGCGGAAACACAGGAAACAGTACCGGACCGCATCTGCATTATGAAATAAGATTTTACGGAGTGCAGTTAGACCCGATGAATTTTATAAAATGGAACGAAGAAAATTTTGATTATTTATTTAAAAACGAGAGGAGTATAGAATGGGAGTCTTTTCTAAGGGAAATAATATGATTTCAGAAACAAATATAACAGTAATATCACAAAATACAGAGTTGAAAGGTGATATAGTAACAGAGGGAATAATTCAGATAGAAGGAAAAATAGACGGGAAAATAGTGTCTAAAGATTCTGTGATTATAGGTATGGACGGAGTAGTAACAGGTGAGATTTATTCGGATGAAGCTGTAATAAACGGAACTCTTCTGGGAAAAGTAGAAGCTGCAAAGGTAAAAATAGGAGAACGTGGAAAAGTAAACGGTACTATAATATCAGAAGTATTTGCAATAGCTGAAGGCGGAGATTTTGAAGGTGATAAAAAAATGAGAATCAAAAAAACAGAATCTTCATATTCAGATACAAGTTCTGAATTGTCTTAAAAAATGAGAGGTGGAAAAGTTGGCAAAGCACATAGAAGTAAAGAATCTAACTAAAATATATACAAATGTGGACAAAGAATTCAAAGCTGTGGACGATATTTCACTGTCAATTAATAAAAATGACATATATGGGATAATGGGACTAAGCGGAGCAGGAAAGTCAACTTTTATCAGGATGTTAAACAGGTTAGAGGAACCAAGCTCCGGAGAAATTTTTATAAACGGAGAAAATATAGTAGAATTACCTAAAAAAAAGTTATTGGAATATAGAAGAAAAACAGGAATGATATTTCAGCATTTTAATCTTCTGAGCTCTAGGGATGTAAAAGGAAACGTGGCATTTGCCCTTGAGCTGGCCGGATGGCCGAAGGGTAAAATAGAACCTAGGGTAGATGAATTATTGGAACTAGTGGGGCTTGAAGACAAACGAAATGTGTATCCCAGTCAGCTGTCAGGCGGTCAGAAACAGAGAGTGGCAATAGCAAGAGCATTGGCAAATTATCCTGAAATTCTGCTTTCAGATGAAGCTACAAGCGCTCTTGACCCCAGAACGACGGTTTCTATTCTGGAACTGTTAAAGGACATTCAGAAAAAGCTGGGTCTGACTATAGTACTGATAACCCACCAAATGGAAGTAATAAGAAAAGTATGTAACAGAACTGCTATAATGTCAGATGGTAAATTAATAGAAGAAGGAAGTACAAAAGAAATATTCCTGAATCCTAAAAACGAACTGACAAGGGAATTCGTATCACATATAGCACCTGAAACAGAAACTAAAAAAGAAAAAATGAAAATAACAGGAAAACAGATGTTAAAGCTGAATTTTCAAGGTGAACAGGCTGAGAAGCCGTACATATCAGATATGGTAAAAAAATATGGTCTGGATGTAAACATTCTCGGCGGTACCATAGATGAGCTTGCAGATGATAAAGTGGGACATCTTCTTGTGGAGATTCTCGGAAGCGAGACTGAGAGAAACAGTGCGATAAGCTGGCTGAAAGAAAATAAGATAGAAGTGGAGGAAGTATAATGCAATTTGACTGGGCTGAATTTTTTAATTTTGGAAATATGCTTATTCCCCTCTGGGAAACTGTGTATATGGTTTTGATATCTATGTTTTTTGCATTGCTTATCGGAATGCCTCTGGGAATACTTCTGGTGACAAGTTCTGAAAATCATATTGCACCTAACAGAAGTCTTAATAAAATTTTAGATATTATCCTCATTAATATTACAAGATCAATTCCTTTTATTATATTAATGGTAGTGTTAATTCCCGTGGCCAGAGGAATTATAGGAAAATCTTTTGGCAACGAGGCCTTTATTGTTTATCTGGCACTTGGTTCGGCGCCGTTTGTTGCACGGGTAATAGAAGGTGCATTGAACGAAGTAGACAAAGGATTAATAGAAGCTTCGAAATCACTGGGAGCTACGAATTATCATATAATAACAAAGGTAATGCTTCCGGAAGCACTGCCGTCTTTGATACACGGAATGGTACTTGCCCTTATTACACTTATAGGATATTCTGCAATGGCAGGTATAGTAGGCGGAGGAGGTCTGGGGAACCAGGCTGTAGTAGCTGGTTTTCAGAACAGTAATCCCGCTATAATATGGAAAGCTACACTGATCATTATAATATTGGTGCAGATAATACAATTTGTTGGTAACCTTATAGTTAAAAAAATATATAAAAAACGAGGGAAATAGGAGGTAACAAAATGAAAAAGTTTTTAATAGGAATTCTGACATTAGGTGTAATATTTTCATGCGGGAAAAAAGAGGAAACACCGGCAGCTGATGCTGGAAAACCTGCTGAAACACCAAAAGAGCAAAAATTAGTAATCGGAGCAACACCAACACCGCATGCAGAAATTCTGGAACAGGTAAAAGAGGATTTGAAAAAAGAAGGAATAGATCTGGAAATAAAAATATTTGATGACTATGTACTTCCAAACAGACTTCTTGGAGAAAAAACACTGGATGCAAACTACTTTCAGCATGTTCCTTATATGGAAGAATTCGCACAGAAAAATAATATGGAACTTGTGGCAGTAGCTAAAATACATGTGGAACCGCTTGCAGTATATTCTAAAAAAGTTAAGGATCTGGCAGAATTACCGGAAGGTTCAGATGTATTAATACCAAATGATCCTACAAACAGAGGAAGAGCATTAATATTACTGGATAAAAGCGGTATAATCAAACTGAAAGACAACAAAAAACTAGATTCAACTATAGAAGACATCGCAGAAAATCCTAAAAAACTAAAAGTTACAGCATTAAATGCTGATCAGATTCCAACTAGACTTAGTGAAGTGGGAGCAGCGGTAATTAATGGTAATTTCGCAATGAAAAATAATCTGAATCCGCTAACAGACAGTATATTTATCGAAGATAAAGATTCACCTTATGCGAATGTAATTACAGTTCTAAAAGGAAATGAAAACGACGAAAGAGTGCAGAAACTGGTAAAAGCACTTCAAAGTGAAAAAATCAAAAAATTTATAGAAGAAAAATACCAAGGATCTGTAGTACCGGCATTTTAAGAAAATAAAAAATCAGAAAGAGGGTTTCCTAATTCTTATCTGATTTTTTTTAAAACTTTTTATCCGGAAAGACGAATATTCATAAGCAGCTTTATATGGTGAAACACTTATAACAGGAGGAAAAAATGAAAAAGATAATACTGGGAATATTAATGGGAGCGTTTTTGCTTTCATGCGGAAATAAAGACGGGGCAGCAGCAAAATCCGACGGGAAAAAAGTCCTTGTGGTAGCGGCTACGCCTGAACCACATGGTGAAATATTAAAAGAAGCAATACCTATGATGGCTAATAGAGGGATAGAATTAAAAGTAGAAATCTTTAATGACTATGTAATGCCAAACAAAGTTCTTGCTGAGAAAACTGTTGATGCGAATTTATTTCAGCATAAACCGTTTCTGGATAATTATAATGAAAAAAACGGTACGGAAATAGTAGATGTGGCAAGAAGTTATACAGCACCGCTTGCACTATATTCTGACAAGTATAAGTCTCTTGACGACTTGGAAAACGGAGCGGAAATATTAATAGCAAATGATCCTACAAACTTGGCAAGATCGTTAATATTACTTGATAAAAATGGTATTATAAAACTAAAAGATCCTAATAATGTAGTAGCTACACTGGATGATATAGTAGAAAATCCGAAAAATCTGAAAATAACTACAATAACAGCTGATCAGATAGCAATAAGATTAAAAGAAGTAGGAGCAGCAGTAATACCTGGAAATTACGCAGTGAAAAACGGGCTTAATCCTAGAGAAAGCCTCGCAGTGGAAAGTAAAGATTCTCCATATGCCAATATAATTGCAGTATTAAAAGGAAACGAAAATGATGAAAGAATCAAGATATTAATAGAAGTCCTTCAGAGTGATGAAATGAGAAAAATTGTTGAACAAAAATACAACGGTTCAGTAATAGCAACATTCTAAGATAGAAAGCAAACTGATGTCTTTTGAAAGCCTGTTAAAACGGCTTTCTTTTTTTACAAAAATTATTGTGTATACACAAATATGAGATGCTGAATTCCATGATTAAATAAGGTCGTATTTAAATTATTAAATTTGATATTATTGATTTTTGCTAAAAAGTTTGATAAAATATAGGAGCAGATTTTATAGAAAGGGAGTTTTATACTTGAAGAACTTAAAAATACTACTATTTTCATTAATGATTACAGTATTTTCATATGGATTTGAAGCCCCGGGAATATACAAAGAAAAAGAAATGAAAATAGATGGTTATGAGCTAAAGGAAAGCAATATAACACTAAAAGACGGAAAGCCTGCCAAAATGGCAGTTTATTACAGAAATACCGAAAATAACGGTATGGAAACATTTTTTAACATTTATGAACAGAACGGAAGTGAATACAAACTTAGATTACAATCAGAGAAAAGCTTTAAATACAGTTATGACTTTATCAAGGAGCTTGATACCTACAAAAATAATCTGATTGCTACTATAAACGGCAACACTGCCGGATTATCAGAAAATGAAACAAGAGAAATCGAAGTTTTTGATACTTATCGTCCAGAAGAAATGAAGTTTGAGCTAAAATATGACAAAAATGCACCAAAGTTTGATGATTTTCTGTTTATAAAGAAAAGTACCCCGGTTAATTCCGAGCCGACACTTACTTCAGAAGTGATAGAAACAGTGAATTATCCAAAGAAAATAAAAACTACATCACAGCTGAAATCTAATATTAACGGTGATTGGTATGAAGTAACACTGGAAGACGGAAAAAAAGGCTACATAGCTGTTTCAGAGAATGTAGAGAAAAGAAATTTTAAATGGAGTGCAATGGTAGATAAAATTGATATAGTAAATGATTTTATTGCCGAAACACTGAAAAGAAAAGAAAAATTATACACAATAAGTGCTTATGCACCTCTTTCAAGAGATTATTACGGTGAAAAGGATAAGTTTAATAACCGTCCGAACCAGAGTATAAAAGGATATTTAAGTCCTGATTCCAAGGAATTTATTAATATCCCCGACAGAACAATATTCAAAATGACTGGTGAAAAAGATGGATTTTATGAAATTGAAACTCCGTTTTACGGAGGACCGTATTACATAAAAGCTAATCCTAACACTATAGTAGAAGAAACAGAACTAAAAGATATAATCAGACATTTTATAGTTATAGACCCTGATAATCAGTCAGAAGTTATAATAGAAAAAGCTGAGGATAAATGGAATGTAATAACATATTCTTTTGTAACAACAGGTAAAGACAACGGATATTCATCTTATGAAACACCGCACGGTGCATTTCTTGTAGCTTACAGTAAGCCTGTAATGCAGTATACAAGAAACAGAAAAAAAGATGAAACAGAAGTGGCAAAGCACCTTAAAGTAGCATCAAGAGATGATCTTGTAATATCAGGCGAGGCTCTTTATGCGGTAAGATTCAGCGGCGGAGGATATCTTCATGGTATTCCGGCTACATACGGCGGAGGAACCGCAGCTAAAAAGGCCTATACAGGACAAAAGATAGGTACTTATAAAGAATCACATAAATGTGTAAGACATTATGATGATCAGATAAAATTCGTATATGACTGGCTGGGAGATGCTTCTCCTAATGATGAAAAAGGTCACAGAAAACCTGTTTCACCTACAGTTGTAATTGTATTATAATATAATTAGTGATTATACTATTCGAAAGTTTGCAAGTTTAAATTTATTATGAGAAAAACTTTGTTTAGAGTATTGTAAAAAATAAGAAACAAAGTATAAGTAAGGAGGTAATAACCTTGAAAAGAAAATTAGCCGTTCTCTTTATGTTATTTTCTTTCATGATGTTCGCAGAATTACTGAAAGTACCGGATAAATACAGCTCGAAAATGGAATTGGACGGATGGAGCCTTAATGAAAAGAAAATTGACCTGAACCAGGACGGACAGGCAGATGTATTGTTAATATACTATAAAGTAGAGTCAACTAATGTAGTTACTAATTATGTTTCATATATAAATGCAGGAAACGACACTTATAAAAAAGATTTTCAGCTGGAAAAGGTATTTACTACAGATACATTCGGAAGTGAATTTGGTAAATTTACAAATGATTTTGTAGATAATTACTTTGACTATAAGGCAGGAAAAAAGAAGGTTACCAATGGGACAGTAACTGCTCCGGTACCACCGAAAAAACCTGCGGAAACTGTAAAAAAGCCTGAGGAGAATACAAAAAAGCCAGAGGAAACTAAGAAACCAGAGACACCTCCTGCCGATACTGCCGTAAAGCAGCCTGATAATACCCAGACAGCAGAAACACCTGAACAAACAGTATACAAGGTGCTTGAACAATACAGTGATAAAAAGCCGGATAATATGACTTTTAATCTTAAATATGATAAAAATGCGCCTAAAGATCTGGATAATTTCGTTTTTGCGAAATCTGATATAAAAATTAGAAAAGCACCAAATTATCAGGCAGAGATACTTGTGAATGCAAAATATCCGGACAAGATAAAAGTCCTGAAAAAATTGGATAAAAACAGTGTTAAGAGTGATTACGACTGGTATGAGGTAGAGCTTTCCGATAAAAGAATCGGATATGTGTATGCCGACGGAGTACTAAAAAGAGAATTTAACTGGAAAGAAATGGCTGACAGAATAGATAAAACAAACAAGTTTTTGAATAAAGCCTTTACTGAGAAAAAAGATATATACGTAATAGACCAGTATGTAGCCTTGAGCAAAGACGTAAATACCCCGAAAGATAAATTCGGAAACAGGGAAAATCAAAGCCTGAGAGGATATACAGCACCTAATTCAAAGGAATTTATCAATATTCCGGACAGATCAATATTAAAAATACTTGATGAAAGCAACGGATATATAAAGGTAGAGACACTTGCATACGGCGGACCTTATTATATCAGTTCTTCCAATAAGTCAAAGCTGAAAAACGCCAATATTACTTCTGAGATAAACCGATTTATAATAGTGGATTCAGAAAGTGAAAATGAAGCTGTAATGGAAAGAACAAACGGAAAATGGAATGTAATAACATACTCTTTTGTTACTACAGGAAAAGATGACGGAGCTTCTTCATATGCTACGCCATACGGGGATTTTCTTATTGCATATTCCAAGCCTGTGATGGTCTACACAAGAAGAGCAAGATCAAATGAACAGGTAGAGGATAATAAGAAGGTTGCCGGAAGAACAGATGTGGTAATAGACGGTGAAGCTGCATATGCGGTGAGATTCAGCGGCGGAGGATATCTTCACGGAATTCCTGCTTCATATGGGGCAAACAGAGACGCAAGAAAAGCAGCAACTGCCAAAAAAATAGGAACATATAGAGAGTCACATAAATGTGTAAGACATTATGATGATCAGATAAAATTTATCTATGACTGGCTTGGAAATTCTACTCCCGGAGATAAAAACGGGTACAGGGTTCCCACAGAACCTACTCTGGTTATAGTGATGTAAAATAAAATATACTTGTAATAATAACTGCAAAAAAACAGAAATTATGATAAAATAACAATGAATTTGTATTTTAAATAAATATGTTTTGATGCAGTTTTTTATTTGTAATATAGAATATTTTTTAAAATGGAGGAGAAAATCCCATAGTAAATATTGAACCGAATCATTTACAGATAGAAACAGAAGACGGCGTTCTTTATAAAAATACCTCGGATTATATGGAAACAGGAAGCTCTTCTTCTATGATGGATTCACATAGAATAGATGCTATTCCTGTAGGAACAAGCCGTGAAGTAAATCTCGACTATAAAATAAAAGGTGAGCCGAAGTTTCTCGATTTTGTCGCAGGTGACAGAGTAATAGGAAAACTGATACTGAAATAAAGAAAATATAATTTTAATATAACGCGGGCATAAGAGATTATGCTCATTTTTATTTATAAAATTTCTCTATTTATGATATAATATTATAATAAATCTACAATCGGAGGAAAGATGTATTTAAAAGCATTAGAACTGAACGGTTTTAAATCATTTGCCGAAAAGACTGTAATCGACTTTACTAACGGGATTACATCAATAGTCGGGCCAAACGGAAGCGGCAAGAGTAATATTCTTGATGCTATACTTTGGGTATTGGGAGAACAAAGCTATAAAAGCATAAGGGCAAAAGACAGTTCAGATGTCATATTTTCTGGAGGAAAAAATAGAAAAGCCAAGTCAGTGGCAGAGGTAAGTCTTATTATAGATAACAGTGACAGATATCTTGATATAGATTTTACCGATTTAAAAATCACCAGAAGAATATACAGAAGCGGAGAAAATGAATACCTGATAAATAATAGAAAAATTCGTCTGAAAGATATAAATAATTTATTTATGGATACAGGAATAGGAAAACAGGCTTACTCAATAATCGGACAGGGAAGGGTAGAAAAGATTATCGGTTCTACACCAAAGGAATTAAAAGAGCTTATAGAGGAAGCAGCAGGAGTAAAAAGGGCAAAAACTGAAAAAGAAGATTCTGTAAAAAAATTAAATGATATTCAGAGCGAAGTAGAAAAAATAGAATATGTAGAAAATGATCTCGCGTCAAGAGTATCGGCATTAAAGGAGCAGAGTGACAAGGCAAAACTCTATAAGGTACTTACCAGAAAGATAAATACTTTGAAGCTGATGACTGTAAATTATAATATAAATCAAAAAAATACTGATAAAAAAGATTTGAAAGAAAAGATAGAGTCGTTAAATATCAAGATAAAAGAAGTAGAAAATGAATTTTCCATAAAAGAAAGTGAATTAAGAGAAGTAAATCAATACAGGGAAGATTCATATACCAAGCTTCAGGAGAAAAAAGACGCTAATCTTGAGATATTTAAAGAACTGGAAGTATTGAAAAATAAAATATCAGAGATTAATAACAGGTCATCAAACCTTGAAGTGGAGTTTCAGGAAAAAGGCAAGCGAAGAGAAAATATAGAAAGTGAACTGAAAGAAAAAAATCTGGTACTTGAAAACAGTAAAAAAGAACTGGATGACATAAAAAAAGTCTTTGATGAAAAAAATAACGATAAAAAAAATCTGGAAAAAGAACTGGAAGCTATCAAAGAAGAAAGCCTTGCAATAGAAAAAACTCTTGAAAATCTAAGTAATGAAAACAGGAATTCCGAAATAGAAAAGATCAAGCTGAATGGTGAACTCGAAGATTTGGAAAAAAGAATAAACCTGGCAAAAGCAAGAGTAAATTCTATTTTGAAAGAAAAAGAAAAAATACTGGAAGATTTTGATAAAATAAGTACAACAATAAAAAAATATGAAGAAACTTCTTCAAAAAACACAGAAACTCTCAGTGAAAAGAAACAAAATCTCAGAGTAAGCACTGAAAAGTTTCAGGAAATACAGAAAAATAAAGAATTAATATTGAAAAAGCTTAATGAACTGAATTATAAAAATACAAATTTATCTACTAAAAAAAGAGCTATTGAAAATATCATAGAAAATAACGAAACATTCGGCAGATCTATAAAGCTGATATTAAATAAAAAGATCGACGGTGTATTAGGAGCATTTGCCAATCTGATATCAATACCCGAAGAATACCAATATGCTGTACAGATATTATCAGGAAGTAATTTTCAGGATATAGTAACAAACAATGATAATACTGCGAAAAAATGTATAGATATATTAAAAAACGAGAAAATAGGAAGAGCTTCTTTTCTTCCGCTGGAAACTATAAAAACAGGCAGGGCAATGGATAAACTTCCATCAGGCGGGAATATACTGGGATTTGTAAGAGATCTGGTGACTTATGATAAAAGAATTGAAAAAGCTGCTTTTTTTGTATTCGGTAATTCTATTATGGTAAAGGATCTGGACAGCGGACTGCAAATACTAAAAAATGGTTTTAATGACAGAATTATTACTATAGACGGCGAGCTGATAACTTCGAGGGGTAGAATAAGCGGAGGTTTCAAGAGCAAAGGAAGAGATGAGCTTTTTGAAAGGAAAAAAGAGCTTGGGGAAATAAACAGCACTCTTGAAGAACTTATTAAAGAAACGGAATTGTGTTCGGCAGAAATAGAAAAGGCAGAAGCGCTTGAAAAAGACATGAGCAGCCGTATACAGGAAGAAAGAGCAGAGCTTCAGGAACTGGAAAGCCGGAATATTGACTTTAATAATGAATTCGAAACTGCAAAATCTGAATATAACAGAAGCAAAAGAGAATTAGATACAGTTAATTTTGAGGAAAATGATAATAAAGAGTTTATAGAAAAACAGGTTTTGAAAATCGAGGAAAAGAAAAAGTTAATTTCCCAATTTGATCTGAATATAGAAAATAATAATAAACTTATTATAGAAACTGCAGAGAAGAAAGAAAAAATAAGAGATACAGGTGAACTTACCGCGAAACTTAATGAGATTTCCATAGAGAGTGCAATATTAAATGAGAAGTTTATGAATTATAAGGTACGTTACGATGAGATAAGTACCGAATATGACAGGCTTCTGAAAGAAAAACAGACACTGGATTCTTTTTTCTCGGAAAACAGTAACTTGAAAGAAGAGTTAAGCATCAAAAATAAAGAGATAGTGGAAACTATCAGTAAAAAAAACAATGAAAACACTAAACTGCTTGATGAAATAAAAGAACTCGAGCTGGAAATCAGAAAGCTGGAATCAGGTGAAAAAGAGCTGATAAGCAAAGTAAAAGATATAGAGACTAAAATAATTCTTAATAAAAACGAACATGTGAAGCATGTAGAAAATTTTACAAAAATATCAAAGGAATTGGAATATCTTTCACAGGAACACGAGGAAATGCAGATAGAGGAAATAAACGAAGAAGAATATGAAGAAATAGCAGATGATAATACTCTTGCAGCAACTAAGAGAAAAATGTCCGTTAATGAAAAATCAAGAATGGATATCGGACCGGTGAATCTCGCTTCAATAGAAGAATATGAAAAAGAGGAAGAGCGTTACAGACTGCTGTATGAACAGAAGGAAGACCTTCTGAAAAGCCGGGAATCTCTTTTTACCCTTATCAAAGATATAGAAAGTGAGATAACAGAAAAGTTCGCATATGCTTTCAGGGAAATAAACAAAAACTTTGTTTATATGTGTAAAGAGATACTTAATAATGCCAAAGGGGAGATAAAAATTCTTGATGAGGAAAATCTGCTGGAAACAGGTTTGGAATTAAGCGTAAAATATAAAAATAAACCTGAACAAACCCTGCTTTTATTATCTGGGGGAGAGAAATCAATGCTTGCAGTATCATTTATTATGGCGATTTTTATTTTTAAGCCCAGCCCGTTTACGTTTTTCGATGAAATAGAAGCTGCGCTGGATGATGCAAACACTAAAAAAATAGTAAAGCTCTTAAATGAATTTACAAATAAGTCACAGTTTATACTGATTACGCATAATAAAGAAACAATGAAAGGTTCTCACAGGCTTTACGGGGTTACAATGAATAAAGAGATAGGAGAATCAAGAATAGTAAGTGTAGATATTTAAAGTATCAATATAAGGAATATAAATGAAATATTTATTTGTTTAATTATTTTTTATTCTATATTCTAAAGAAAAATGATATAATGTAAATTAATTTTAGGAAAGAAAAAATAGATATATAAGGAGTTAGAGTATGAAGTTAAAAAAATTGATTTTGACAGTAATAGTTATTGTTTTTTCTGTCATATCATTTAGTGCTGAAAGTGATGATGTATATGAAGTAGCCAAAAATTATCCATATAAAGACAGTCCGCTTATGGCTACTGTATTTGGAACACCTTCAAAAGACTGGTATAAATTTAACAAAACAAAACTGCCTAAAAAAGATCATGTAAAGGCAGCAAGGGAAAATATACCTGAAATATTGAGAAAATGGACTAATTATGATTATAATATCTGGATACAGAAAGAAGAAGCACCGTTGATGATAATAATATCAGGAACAGGTTCTACATATGACAGTTCACTGTCAATGTATCTGGGGATGATGTTTAATGATAACGGATATAATGTAATAGCTATAAGTTCTACAAGTACTCTGCCTTTTATAGTAAGTCAGGGGCAGAACAATTACTCGGGATATCTAAAAGATGATATTAAAGATGTATATAATATTCTACAGGGAATTATAGCTAAATATTCAGATACAATGAAAGTATCAGATGTTTATGTGACAGGATATAGTCTTGGCGGCTTCCAGTCATTACTTCTTCATGAGTATGACAGTGAACAGAAAAAAATAGGAATCAAGAAGTCGCTTCTTCTGAACAGTCCTACTGATATATTCAAGGCATCGCAGATTTTGGATGGATATCTTGTAAAGAACGGAATATATGATGCAGAGGGAATAGAAAAATACTTTGATTCTATATTTCAGAAAATGTTAAAAAGTAAAGATATAAAACTAGCGAATTTTGATATGAATAATCTTCCAGAGCTGATGAAAGGACTTGATCTTTCTGACAGAGACCTTGGTATACTAACAGGACTTCTGTTCAGAGTATATTCAGCTAATCTTACTTTTACCGGCGACGTATTTAATGGCGGAGGCAGACTTGTAAAGATGGATAAAGTGCCTGCAAGATTTGACAGTGTAACGAATTATTTCCTGGACGGGTTGTCTATATCTTATGATGAATATGCTTCGGAGATATTATATCCGTATTTGATAAAGAATGGGAAATTCAGCGGAAGTTATGAAGATTTTCTTATGACTTTTTCAATGAAGAACAGTGAAGAATTTATTAGAACTCATAATGATGACATTATTTTTGTGACGTCATTGGATGATATACTAATAGATCAGCAGGATATTGCATACATAAGAAGAACGTTTAAGAACAGAGTATTTTTCCCGTACGGAGGACATACCGGAATGCTATGGCATGCAGAGGTGGATAAAATATTATTAGAAAAATTAAAGGAGGAGTAGTAATGAAGAAATTTATGTTAATTGGTTGTCTTGTATCTGCAGCTATGGGTCTTAATACTGCTTTTTCCAGCAGCCATACAGATCAGATAGAAGTAGAGCTTAATAAAAATAACATTTATGAGGAATTTACAGACGAAATAGAAATGCCGAACTCTGATAAATATTTTGTAAGTGAGGAAAAAAATCCGGATTTGACTATAGATGAAGGAAAAGTAGAAAAGCTGGAAACATATATTATAATTCCTAAGGACGATTTTGGAATTCTGGCAAGTAATCTTAAGTATCCTGATGAAGATTATATATTAGTGGATAAGGTATTTAAGTTTACAGACATAGATGACAGCCTTGAGCCGTTTAACAGAAGGATGTATGCGTTTAATACAGAAGTAGATCGTTATGTTTATATACCGGTTACCAGTGTTTATACTGCATTTGTTCCTAAACCTATCAGGGTAGGAATAAATAACTTCTTTGTGAATTTAGGAGAAATAACTACTACATTTAACTCAATATTACAGTTAAGACCAGATAAAGCACTGAATTCAATTGGTCGTTTTGCAATAAACAGTACTGTCGGGCTTGCCGGGATCTTTGATGTGGCAAAACATGCAGGACTGAAAAATGATCCGGAAACTTTCGGGGAAACTCTGGGAGTATACGGTGTGAATCCAGGATCATATCTGGTAGTGCCGTTAACAGGACCTACTACTGTAAGAGATGGTGTCGGAATGCTGGTAGACGGATATGTCTCAGGAGAAATACAGAATAAAATTTTTGATAATACTGTTTATGAAATTGGAATAGAAAAAAATGTATTCTTCCCGACTAAGACCACTGCACAGGGTCTGAATGCCAGAGCAATGGTAAAATTCAAATATGGAGATATGAATTCACCTTTTGAATATGATCTGGCAAGAGCTTTCATATTTAATTACAGACAATTACAAATTGGAAAATAATATTTATAAATATAAATATAAAGATGAGCTGAAAATGCTCATCTTTTGTTTTAAATTTAATATTGTATGTTGTTCATTTGTGTTATAGAAAATAAAAGATTATTGACAATTTAAACTAAGTTTAGTAAAATATAATATAGGTACTTATATATACAAATAGAAAGGAGTTATAAAGAGAAAAAAGCACGCATAATAAATAACAAATATAAAGAGAATCAGGAGAAATTGTTATGAAAAGAAATAAAAAATTATTAGTATCATTTGCAGCGCTGAATGCAATGATCCCGGCCTATGTTGCCGGTCAGACAACATCAGTAGTCAAATATGACAGACTTTATAACAGTATGATAAATAACATTAAAACCGGAAAGTCAAATGATAAAGCATACCAATTATTAGAAAGAACGCTCAACCAAAAAAATAAAGAATTGGAAGATTTATATTTTCAGGGTGATTATATAGTCAAACCGGAATACTTGGAATGGCAGATATTTTTCAGCGGTTTTTATCACGAAAGCGAAGGAAATGACAATACAAGCGAAAATGCCCGTTATCACTCTAAGGTAGAGTATGGTACAAGCGGATATTATAATGAAAACGGAGAATATATCATAACTGGAACAAATAAAAGCGTAACCGGAAAACCTTATCAGCCTTTGCAGACAGCTAAGGAAATAGATTTGGGAGTCTCTATACCAATGAAGGGAATTACTAGAGATCCTTCACTTTTGAACCCGGTTCCTCCGGTAGAAATAAACGTTAATCCAGGAACGCTGAATGTAACACCTCCGTCAGCAGCTAATATACCTACAGTAAATACACTGGTATTTCAGCCAATGACACCTACAGTGGAATCTCCTTCACTTACTTCTGTACCTGTAATTACTGTAAAAGGAGCAGGCGGTGGAAATTCCGACGGGGCATATTTCGTACAGGGCGGTTCAAGTCACGCAGTAATCAGTCAGTGGGATATGATAACCGGAGATATTAATATAAGAGCTACAGGTTTCCAAAATTACAGCTATACAATGAATAATGCTACTGGAACAATAAGTTTATCCGGAGCAAGAACGAGTCCGTCAAGTGCTACAGTACCGGGGGCTTATACATCAGCAGCACTGCCGTCTTCATTGATAACTCAGTCAAGTGTTTCTATGCAGGGATTTTATAGAATAGTAGGGGCACCGGTAGTCAGACTGGGAGCAGGAGTTACATTTACATTAGAAGGAGATAACAGTTCATTGGCAATGTCACAGCATATTCTTCACTATGATGCACATAGTGAACAGGCCTCTACACTTGACTGGCTTGAAACAAACGGAAGAATAAGCACAGCAGAAAAATCTGAACTTTCAAAGTATGTTTCCAATACAAACTCTGACTTAATACAGTATGTGGTAAATGAAGGGAAAATGAATCTCGTAGGTAGAGATGTACTTGCAGTAAATCAGCAGGGACATACATATTCAGGTGATAAGCCTGTTTCTGTTTTTTCTAATAAAGGTGAAATAACTGGATTGAACGATCTGACAACAAGTGGTTATACTTCAATGAGACAGACGGTATTTGCTTTTCTGGAATCTGGGAATCCTCCCGGAAGAGAACAGATATTCGATAATACAGGAACTGGAAAGATAGAATTAAGAGCACCTGAAAGTATTGTATATAATATAGGCGGGAATTATGACAAAGTCCATGCAGCAACTTTTATGAATTCAGGTTCTATAAAAATGTACGGATTGAAAAACGTTGGTGTGTATACAGCAGGGGCTTATAGCGGTTATAGCAGTGCTGCAGGACTTGCTAAGCCGGGAAGAATAGTATTTGATACTCCGATAGAAATACTGGGAGACCAGTCAATAGGAATTGATCTTGAAAGACCTATTAATGGTGCTGAAAGCAAAATTAACCTGAAAATAGGCGGAGAAGGAAATTTATACTCAGGAAATGCCGGAGCCGGATATGATCCGCAATTAGTAGAAGAGTCTACAGGTCTGTATTATAAACTAACAGCAGGCGGAGCGAATACACTGGTGACTTTGGATGATTATCTTATAAATGCTGATTCTTACTCTAAAAGAAGTTATCTTGTAAGGGTAGAAGACGGAACTCTGACTCTCGGAGATGGTAACAGTACAAATAATTCAGGAAAAAATCAGCTGATAGAAAGTGACGGCGGAAATGAAAATATATTGCTGGCTGCAATAGGAAAGTCGGCAAAACTGGTTACAGATAAAGATATACAAGTAAATGCTGTAAATGGTATAAGACAAACAGGACTTTATGTGGGAGATTTCACAACAACACCTAGCAACGGCGGAGGAACAATGACTTTTGCCGGAAAACTTAATGTAAGCGGAGATGCTTCAAAAGGTGTAGTAGTAGATAAAGCCGGTACGAGTTCAGCTACTGGAGCTTCAATAACTAACAGCGGTATGATAAATATTTCAGGCGGAAGTTATTATGACGCAGCTATTAGTAAAACTGTAGGAACAGTAGGAGTAATAGTAAACGGGCAGTATTCAAAATTTACTTCATCAGGTATTGGCAGTACTGTAAAAATAGATGTTGCTGATAAAGAATCTACGGCAGTATTTGTAAGTGACGGATTGGCAGATATATCAAATGGTGATATAAAAACTTCCAATGGTGCATTTAATCTTTATTCAAAAGGTAATACCGCTGTTATTAAATTAACTGATACATTACTTGAAACAGGGCAAAAATCACTTTTATTCTATAGCGAGAGTAATGGTAAATTCGATTTAAATAATGTAACAGCTAAGATAAAAGGCGGAACAAATGCAAGTGACAGAGGTACTGCATTCTATTATCAAGGAACCGGGGGAACTATAAGTTCTGCTGCAATAGAAGCCTATATAAAAAATATGCTTAATAATACTCAGGGACAGCTGACACTTGATATGGAAGCCGGATCAAGACTGTTTGTAATGGATAATGTAACAATGGATCTAAGTTCAGCAGCAGGAGCAATAGGCTCTTTGGGGATTAATTTTACACCTTCATCTACTGATTATAAAACTTATATGATGTATAAGAGTTCACTGGGGATAGATCAGAATATTGATCTTGATTCATCATCTGATGCATATAACAGCCTTGAGATTGCAACTTCAAGTATTACAAATAACGGAAAATCAATAGTTGGTAATCTTGCAGGAAATGTTGCCATAGCACAGGAAAATGGTTTGGATGCATCAGGGACACCGCTTGGAAGAAATATGGTTACTTTAACAAACGATGCAGGTACAATTACTCTTGGCGGTGCTGATTCAGTGGGAATGTATACCAGCTACGGTGAAATATATAATAAAAACATTGCTAAAATAAATGTAACAGGTGATAATTCAATAGGAATATATGCAGTAAACGGATCAAAAGTAGAAAATCAAGCTGGTTCAGAAATAACAGTAGGAAAAGGCGGGACTGGAATATTTGCTGAGGGCTATAAACAGGGAACAGCACAGCTTTTTGGCGATGGAAAACTTGATATCAAAAATAGCGGATTAATAAAATCTGGAACAGGTTCCGGTGCAATAGGAATATTTTTGAATAATAATTCAGGTGTTGCCAGAAGTGATTCAAAACTGGATTTAACAAACGGAGTAATAAATTTAAAAGATTCAGAAAATGCTGTCGGAGTTTATGTAGAAAAAGGAACAGTAACTGACAGTGCTTCTACAATAACAGTAGGGAAAAACGGAATAGCTCTTTATGCTAAAGATAGTGATGTTACTTTGAGCGGTACTACAATAAATCTTTTTGGAGACAATGCATTAGGATTGTATCTTGATTCGCCTTCTAGTTTTAACGGAACAGGAACTATAAATATAGATGGTCAGAATGTAGTATTATTTAATATTATTTCAAGCGGGGGAACAATAACAAATAACTTTACTTTGGGAAGTATAGCATCAGGTTCTACTTATTCAATAGGAAATATTTCCGGCGGTGAAATAGAATACACAGGAAGTACAACTCTTGGAACAAACGGAACTATGATGGCCGGTATTAATTCTGCTATATATTTGAACGGTTCTGCAATAACAGCTGCGCCGGGTGCTGTTAATACAGCTGCCATGGCACTTGGCGGACAATATGGAGGGGTAGTATCTTTTCCTACAATGTCTTTGAGTACAGACGGCGAAAATGCAGGAACTATAACTTTAGGCGATAGTTCAGTGGGTATTTACGGTAAGAACGGATCAAGATTAAGCAATAAAGGGACTATAACAATGGGAACAGGTTCTGCAGCTATATCGACGGCAGGTGCCGGTTCTACAGCAGTAAACAGCGGGCAGATAAATCTGGGAGCCGGTTCTCAGGGAATATATCTGCGTGACGGAGATAAAATAAACAATACATTATCAGGGAAAATAGAAAGTACAGGAGAGTCTGCAATAGGAATTTTTGGTAATAATGTAAATACTTCTATAGAAAATCACGGTCTTATTGATTTAACAGGAAGTAAAACTATTGGAATTTATACAGCAGGAGCAACTGCAAAAACTGTAACAAATTCTGCTTCCGGAGTAATAAATATAGGAAATTCTGTATCTCAGGATGAACCAGGAGTAGGAATATTCAGTCAAACATCTGGAGATAATATAACTAATGCCGGAACTATAACAGGCGGTACTAATACAATAGGAATTTTCTCACAAAATGCTGCAGTAACAAACAGCGGTAATATAAGTACAGGAGCCGGAGGAACTGCAATTTATGCAGACGGCGGAACATTAAATCTAACCGGAGGAACTATAACAACCGGCGGCGACGGTTCTGTGGGAGTGTATGCATCTGATCTAAGTGCACCGGTAGTGAATAATTCTGCTTTTGTAATAGGAAGCGGAACTGGTGACAATAATGCTTACGGTTTTGTATTTTCCGGTACTGCTCCTGTAGATTTTACAAATAATGCCTCAGTTACTATGGATAATAATGGTGTTTTCCTTTATTCCAAAACAGGAGGAACTGTAACTAATAATGCCAATATAACTATGAATGGTTCTAACAATGTAGGATATTATGTAGAACAGGCAGGTACAATAGTAAATAATGCAGTGATAAAAGGTGATACAGGATCAGCAAACATAGGTATATTCGGAAAAGGTATATATGACAGCAGTGGGAATCTTATAACTGAAGGAAGTATAAAAAATACAGGTGACATATTACTCGGCGACTCTCATCTTGTGGAACTTACAGATGAATACGGCGAGAAATATAAGAGCGGATACTCTGTGGGGATATACGGTGAAGGTTCAAGTATACTAAATGACACTACAGCTACAATAAAAGTAGGTAAAGACGGAATAGGTATGTATGCCAGAGATGCTGTAACCGCTTCTGTAAACTATGGTAATATTATAGGAACAGGGGATAATTCCATAGGAATATTTGCAGATAATACAAAGGTAGAGAATTACGGAACAATAGATATGTCTGGTGATAATGTAATAGGAATAGCAGTAAGAGACGGAGCAGAGCTTATTAACAAAGGAACTATAAAAGTAACAGGAGATAATGTATTTGGTATTTATATGTCAGGAGATAATACAGTTGTACGTAATGAAGGAACAATAGTAATAAGCGGGACAGGATTTGGAATAGGTTACACACCTAGTGCTGATAAAAACAATATATATGATACTACAGGTACAAGTACAGGTTCGACATCTAAATATTATGAACTGCCTGAAATGCCTACTCTGGTGAATTCAGGAATAATAAATATAGATTTGGGAAGCAGCTTTAATTACGACGGGGTAAAAGTAATAGTCAAAGTAGATCCGTCTACAAATACACCAACAACAGATTCATCAAGTCAGGTTGGATTTGGCGGAACAATTCCGGATAAATTCGAGATAACACCTGATTTTTCACAAGGAACATCAGCAGACAGATATGTACTGGAAAATATTTTCAGAGGACAGTCAGGCAGAGGAGAGTATATTTCGCAATCTTTAACTTGGGACGCAACAGCTCAGGGCAGTGACATGGTCATGACGAGAAAATCTTATACAGATTTTACAGATGGTTTATGGTATGAAGATTTCGGGCGTGTCCTGAATGAAAATTATGCTAATTCTACAGGTGACAGACTGAAAATATATGATAAAATCGATTATATAACTACAGAAAAAGACTTTAGACATGTAATGGGAAGTCTCGCAGGCGATGTCTATGCTAATATAAATCAAAGAGAAGATGATATAGCAAGGGCTTTTGAAAATTCACTTGATCTAATGTCAAATTCTGTAAACAATACTAAAGAAAATGTAAAAATAAATGTAATAGCAGGAAAAGGAAAACATAAAGAAGATACTGACGGGGTCTTGGGATATGATTACACTACAACAGGTGTACTAGCTCTGCGTGAGGTAGAAAGAACATACAGACATACATTCGGATACTCACTGGGATACCTGCATACAGGGTTTGAATTCAAAGACGGAAATGAAAGTGAAGAATGGGTAGATACTGTTCAGCTCGGAATACATAATAAATATAACGCAGGAGGATGGAAAGTAAGAAATGATCTTACAGGAAGAGTGAGTCTGCACAATGTAGACAGAAACATAGACTGGCCTTCTCCTAATACACGTTCGGAAATGAATGGAACATATGAAACATACTCTGTGACTTCAGATAACATACTGGGGAAAGAGTTTGAAATAGGTAAAAAAGTTACTGTAACTCCATATGGTGCTTTCAGGGCAATGTATGTTACAAGACCTACATTCAAAGAAAGCGGACTTGAGAGACTGGAAGTGGAAGGGAACGATGCATGGAGCGTGAAACCAAGAGCAGGTGTGGAACTAAAAGGTGCTGTGCCGCTTGGAAGTCAGAACAGCTGGCAGCTTAAAGGCTCTTTGGATGTAGCATACGAGTACGAACTTGCAGATTTGAATGAAAGAGAAAAAGCAAGACTTGTAGCTGTAGAAAGTGATTACCATAAATTATCTAAACCTGAGGAAGAAAAAGGAACATTCAGAACAAAAGCTTCTATAGGTGTAGAAGTAGAAGACAGATACGGAATATTCCTAACCGGGGAATATGCTAAAGGTAATGATAAAGAGGATGATTACAGAGCAGGTATAACTTTAAAAGCAGTATTTTGATATTTATAAAACAGCAGAAGTGAGCCGAAAGGCTCATTTTTGTGTGAAAATTTACAAATCAGAATAATTTTTATAAATAAAAAAAGCTGGTCAAAATATATTGACACAGCTTTTATAGTATTAATTAAATTTTTTATGTTTACCTTTTGCGACTATTCCCAAAACATCAAAGTTATCGTTTAAAATAGCAAAGTCAGCAATATATCCGGGTTTTATAAATCCGTATCTGTCTTCCACAGATATTGCCTTAGCCGCATATGAAGTAGCCATTCTCAAAGCTTCTTCCACGGGAAGTCCTACATGCTGTACAAGATTTCTTACTCCTGCATTCATAACAAGAGCCGAACCACCCAGAGTACCGTTCTCATCAGAACATTTACCATTTTCATGGAAGACTCTTTTTCCTTCAAATATAAATTCTTTCATATCAGTACCGGCAGGGCTTACTGCATCTGTTACCAGATAAAGTTTATCAGAAAGAATACTGTGTGCTATTCTTATACTTGCGAAATCACAGTGAAAACCGTCTGCTATTATTCCTGCATAGATATCTTTTTTATCAAATATAAACCCTACAACCCCAGGTTCTCTGGAACCAAATTCAGTCATAGCATTAAATAAGTGTGTAGCATTCTTGAAATAATCTTTTTTTGGTTCACATTCTGCATATTTTGCGAAAGTATGTCCGATAGAAATATGAATATCTGCGTTTTTTAGTTTTTCAAGATGTCTGGGTTCTGCTTTTTCAGGAGCCATAGTAATAATTTTTACTGATCTGCTTCCGGAAGAAACAATTCTGTCTACTATATCATCTGAAAGAATTCTTATATATGCCGCATTATGTATACCTTTTTTTTCAATACTTATATTAGGGCCTTCAAGATGCAGTCCAAGTACGCCTATATTTTCCATATCGTTCATATTATCAATTAAATCAAGTGATTTTATTATTTTTTCATCCGGTGATGTAATCAGTGTCGGCAAAAATGAAGTACAACCATATTTATGATTAGTTTCATTCATTATTTCCAGTGTTTTACGCGAAATATCATCGTTAAAAAGTACACCGCCGCATCCGTTCAGCTGTAAATCAATAAAACCCGGAGATAACACAGCATTGTTAAGGTCAATTACTTCTTCACCAGTGTACCCCGATAATTCAGATTCAGAAAGAGTCTTAACAATTTTGTCATTTTCAATCAAAACAGCTGTATTGTTAATAAATGAATTTCCGTCAAAAATTCTACAATTTTTTAGTATCATGAAATAACACTCCTATTTTAATTTGAATAATTCCTCTTTTAATTTGCTGATATGAAGATTTTCAGCTTCAATTTCTCTAAAATATTTATATGTTTTTACTTTTAATTCTACAGCAGCACTTTCATCTATAACTACAATTGCTCTTCTGTGAAGCTGCAGAGCAGAAAGAGTACAAAGATGATTTACTCCGTTCTCAATTCCCTGATGTATTGCACCAGCTTTTTTATATCCGTCAGCCATTATTACTACTTCTTCAGAATCAAGAAGAGTTCCTACACCGACAGTCAGTGCTACTTTTGGTACTTTAGTAATATCATTGTCAAAGAATCTTGAGTTAGCAAGGATAGTATCATAAGTAAGTTCTTTATCTCTTGTTCTTGATTCCAGTGAAGAACCAGGCTCATTAAATGCTATATGACCATCTTCACCAACACCGCCTAAAAATAATTTTATTCCTCCATAAGATCTGATTTTTTCTTCGTATTCTTCACATGTTTTCTTAATATCAGTAGTTAGTCCGTCCAAAATGTTAATATTTTCTTCTCTTGCATCCACATGTTTGAAGAAAGTATCGTGCATAAAGTAGTGGTAACTCTGAGGATGATCCGGAGCCAGTCCTAAATATTCATCCATATTGAATGTAACAACGTTTTTAAATGACAGAATACCATCTTTATGTAATTGGATCAGATTTTTATATGTCTCCATAGGAGTGCTTCCTGTAGGTAATCCTAATACAAATGGTCTGTCCTCAGTTGGTTTGAATTCCAGTATTTTTTTAGCTGTATGGTAAGCTACCCACTTCCCGATATCTTCCTTGTCTTTTAAAATGATAAGTCTCATAAAAAATTCACCTCTCTATATAATATTTATAAATCAAATTTACTATCTATAATAGTTATACTATATTAAGTCTAAAAAATCAAGGTTTTTTGAATTAAAATAAAAAAAATGAAAAAAAGAGTATTTTTGGTATTTTCAAAAGATAATAACGATAAAAATATAATTAAAATTCATTTTGTTGGAATAAATGTGAATCTATTTTTGAATTGGTTGTATTTCCTTTAAAATATGGTTTTGAGTATGAAAAAAACAAAAAAACATATGAATTTCTAAGATAGCGGTAATTTATAAAATGATTTAATTTGAAATTTATAATTTCGTTTTTGATCAATTAAAATAGTGTGTTGTGACATGTAATGTTATGTAAGTGAAAATTCACTAATTTTTTTCAGGAAAAAATTATAATTACAAAAAAATCAAAAAAAATTTCAAAACCCTATTGACTTTTAAAAAAAACGTGGTATTATAATAGTGAATTTGAATTCAGATAATGAATTGGAAAATGAATTATAAGTTGGTGATAGCAATGTTTCAAGTGAAATTAAAATCTGTGTACAACGATTTAACAAAATCAGAAAAAAAAATTGCTAATTTCATAATGAAAAACTTTGAGAGGACTAAAACAATGACTTCATATGATATATCAAAAAAGGTCAATGTAGGACAGGCAACTGTAATTAGATTCTCAAAAAAGCTGGGGTATAGTAGTTTTAATGAACTTATAAATTCGATCAATAAATTAGATCAGGAAGATATTCTGGAAAAAAATATAAGTCTGGGAGATGATGTAGCAACTACTAATACAAAAATAGCCAATCAGTATATTGATGTCATAAAACTGACACTTGAACTGAATCCGGTTTATATATTTGAAGAGGTAATAGAGGCTATAATTGCTGCAGAAAGAATAGTGGTTCTGGGAATAGGCAATTCTGCGATAGTATCTACAGACTTTGTAAATAAGTTAGCCAGAGTGGGTATGAATGCCTTTACCAATCTGGATACACACTTACAGTTTTCCATGATTTCCAATCTCGGAAAGAATGACTTGCTGATACTGATATCTGACTCGGGAGAGACAAGAGAAATAATAGAAGCTGCAAAGCTGGCAAAGCAAAACAAAACAAGAATAATTTCAATAACTAAGTTTACTAAAAACAAACTTCATGCTTATTCTGACTTTATTCTGAAAACTGCAAGCTTTGATATTAATCTCCGGTTAGATGCTACTACATCCAGAATAACGCAATTTACAATTATTGATATGATTTTTATAAATATCTTAAAGACAGATTTTTCCAAATATAAGGAAATAATTACAAACAGCGATAATGCTGTAAGGATATTAAAATATTAACGAAAAAACTTTTGATTAAGAGACGAACAATTTTAGAGAGGTGTGGTTTTAAATGTTAGCAAAATTACAAAAACTTGGGAAAGCGTTAATGCTTCCAATAGCAGTACTTCCAATAGCTGGTATATTACTTAGAATAGGGCAGCCAGATGTACTGAATATGCCTTTTATAGCAAGTGCCGGAGGAGCAATATTCGATAACCTAGCAGTGTTATTTGGTATAGGTATAGCAGTGGGACTGGCAAAAAATAATGACGGTGCCGCAGGACTGGCAGGAGCAATAGCACATTTTATATTATTAGCAACAGCAACAGCAATAGTAACTGCAAGATATCCTGATCTGAAGTTCAGCGTGGGAGTACTTACAGGGATAATCGGCGGTATCACAGCAGGGTTGCTTTATAATAAGTTCCATGATATAAAAGTTCCGGAATTTTTGGGATTCTTTGGCGGAAGACGTTTTGTTCCTATTATCACAGGATTATTCGCACTTGCGGAAGGTGCAGTATTAGGACTTATCTATCCTGTATTTGACCTTGTTTTTACAAAAACAGGTACATGGATTGTTAATTCAGGACCAATCGGATCATTCGTATTCGGACTGCTTAACAGATTACTGATTCCAACAGGATTACATCATATCTTAAACAGCTTTGTATGGTTTGTGTTTGGTACATATAATGAAAAAACAGGAGATTTAAACAGATTCTTCGCAGGAGATCCTAACGCAGGACAGTTTATGACAGGTTTCTTCCCAGTGATGATGTTTGGTGTGGCAGGTGCAGCATTAGCAATGTATCTTACAGCTAAAAGAGAAAGAAGATCAGAAGTAGGAGGGATGCTAATATCTGTAGCTCTGACTTCATTCCTTACTGGAATAACAGAACCGTTTGAGTTCTTATTCATGTTCTTATCTCCAGTATTATACTTAATACACGCAATTTTAACAGGAGCATCTATGGCACTGACTTATGCAATGGGTATGAGAGACGGATTTTCATTCTCGGCAGGTGCAATTGATTATGTACTGAACTTCGGAATAGCATCTAATCCAATAGGAATAGCAATATTCGGAGTTGTATATTTCTTCATATACTTCGCTATATTCTACTTTATGATAAAAACATTTAATTTGAAAACACCGGGAAGAGAAGACGAAGACTTAACTGCAATGTCAGCACCTGATCTTGGAATAGCTGAAGAAACTGCAAAATATGTAGATATATTAGGCGGAATAGATAATATAAAATCAATAGATTCTTGTATAACAAGACTTAGACTTACAGTAAATGATTCAAGCAACATAAGTGACGAAAAATTAAAAGCACTTGGTGCAAAAGGTGTAATCAGACCATCTAAAGATGCAGTACAAATAGTACTAGGGCAAAAAGCAGAAAAAATGGCTGATGAGCTGAGAAAATTAAAATAGCATATTAAATATATTTAGAAAAAGAGACTTTGGAATACAGTATTAATAACAAAATTTACAGATAATGGACAAAAATATTATTTGAATTAAATATTGTGATATATTGGAAAAGTCTCTTTTTTCTTTTTGAAAAAAGGAGTAAAAGGAATACAAAAAATAACTTTTAGCATGAGGGAAATCCAGTAATATTTATTTTTATTAGTTATATTTTTATAATTATATATTATTCTAGACCAGTTATAAAATGTCAAGGAAAAAAAGAAGAATTTTTAAATAAAAAAATGAGTATCACAAAATAGAC
>NZ_JAMZGM010000043.1 GCF_024158605.1 Sebaldella sp. S0638
TTCGGACACCTGCCTTCTCTCAATTAGTTTACACAATCAAGATTTTTGTGTCCACTTTTTCATACTAACACCAAATAAAGGAAGTTCTTTACTTTACGTATTAATTATTTTATCTGTTTTATCAGTGTTTCTCTCAGGTTTTATTTTTTTCACCAGAAACAGATTCAAAATTTTGAAACTTAATTCTGCTTATTCTTATGATCTGAAAAAAAGACTTATTGAAAATGAAAGAGCTTTTTCTGAGTCTCTTTATAAAAGTGGTATTTTTTCTGCTGATAACAGAATTATGTTAAATAATAAATATGAATATTTTAATTCCGTAATCATGGAAGACAACACTGATAAAGCTATTGTAAAAAGGCTTATATACTCAAAAGAGAGTAAAAAAAGCACAGGCGGTTTCAGCATCACAGCTGTAAAAGATCAAAACAGCAGCATATATAATCTGCCTTTAAAAGAAAACACCATGTATCCTGATCTAACTATAATTTATGAAAAAAATATTTTAAATAAAAATATATCCATTTTAGAAAATGTAAAATTTATCAGAAAAAATAACGACGAAGTAATTATAGAAACAAGTAGTTTCTATTTTGAGGGGGAGTAATGCTAAAAATTTATTTAAAAAGTGAAAAGAGACTTTTTCTGGAATATGAAGGAACAATCACTGCTTATACATTTGATAATATTTTGGAAACTGTGAAAGATATCAAAAATAAATATGGAATAAAAAAGAAAAAAGTATCTCTTATTCTGGATTTTTCAAAATTTTATATCAGCTTTTTTGAAGCTCCAGATTCAGATGCTAAAAGAGAACAGAGTCTTTTAAAATCTTTTTTATCAGATGAAATTGAAGATTATAATACCAGAAATTTTATTACAAAACAATTTTACCTTGATCATCCGTTAAGAAAAAGTCTCGTTTTTTGTATTAAAAAGGATTTTATCAGTAACCTTGTATTCTTATTAAAAAAATACGGTTTAGTAGTTACAGAATGTAAAGTCGACATTATGGGAGTCTACAAATATTACGAAAATACAGATATCTCTGTTCTTACATTTGGTGATGAGCTTAGCTCCTTTATCTCGATACAGGATAAAAGTATTCAAAGCTTTAAAAGCATGAATCTTACCATTGATGATAAAGATAGTGTAAACTCTTATGAATTTGTCACTGATAATGAAACAATGACAGTTTTAGACTATCAGCCTGAAAATCTGGAGGTCATCTTCAAAGGATGTGAATTATCCGATGATCTGAACTTCTTAAAATCTCGTACTGCAATATTAAAAAGCCTAAAAATAAATAACATTTTCCCATATATTCTCATTATTTTTATATACTTTTTTCTGAATTCCTTTTTATCCACAAATGAACTGGAAAAAAGAAATAATGAGATGAAAAACGAAATTGATACTATACAGCAAAATTTTCTTGCTGCTAAAAATAAAAATATTCCTGATTATTCAAAGGACATTAATGAATTAAACGATATTATCCAAAATATGAAATATCAAAATCATTATAAATTTCTCAGATTTCTTATTAGCGAATCAAATACTGATACTGGCTTTTCAAAAATTATTTATGACAATAATTTTTGGCTCATTGAAGGTGATTCAGTAAAATTCAAAAATGTTGAGAAACTCGAAATCAAACTGGGAAAATATGCACAAAATATTGAGCTGATTTTTATAAAAAGCCGTAATAAACTTCTTACTTTCCAGTATAAAATCGGAGATATCATATGGGATTAGCCGGAAACAAGTATCCTCTGCTTATTTTAAGCGCGGTTCTTTTCATATTTCTATATCAAAAATATGAAAAAACAACAGAACTAAAAAATAATTATACTGTTTTACTTAATGAAAAAAGCGAATCAGGCAAAAAACTTGAAGAGACCAATGAAGAAAATATACAAAAGAAAATAATTTCAGATGAACAGATGGAAAAAATGAATAATATTACTCTAACTCTCGATTTCAGTACTTTAAAAAATGAAACTGAATTCAAAAAAATTATTTACCTCTTCTCCGAGGAAAGCGGACTCGATCTGCGAGAGATCGGAAAAGCCGAGTATGTCTGGAAAAAGGACAGTTATTCACTAAAATATATTTTTTTTACATTTGAAGGTGATCTCACTGGAATGGCCAAGTTTTTGTATTTCATAAATAAAAGTAAAATATATATTGATATGACTAAGTCATATATATAGCTAACAAGAGACAGTTTCAAAATTTCTCTTGGATATCTGGAAAAGAATTCTAATACGCTAAAAAAGGAGGAAAAGTGATCAAAAAATATATTTTTCTTATTTTATTAATGTCCCTGCCTGTATACAGTGCAGAAATCAGTAATTATGTGAATAAAGGAGATATTGAGACTTCAAAAAGAATTTTTATTCTTAAACCTAAAGAGGAATCAAAAAAAATATCTGAAGACAAGGAAAATAAAATAGAATCTCCTCCTCCTTCTGTACAAAATCAGGGTGAAAAAGATAAAAAGATTCCTGTTATTCAAAAAAGTATGAGGCTTATCAACATTGATTCCTCTGAGATGATACCCAGGTTAAAAGATATTAACACAGCTAAAATAACCGGTCTGGGAAAAGAAATCATTCTAAAAGGAACTACTGAAGAAATCAATGAGCTGAAATACATTATAGAAAAATTTGATCAGCCTAAAAAACAAATTCAGATAAAAGCTACTATCATTGACACAAGCGATAATCTTTTTGAAAGGCTCGGGGTTGATTTTTCCGCTGGGAAAAATAATGATAATAAAATATCAGATTTCACAGGTTCATTTCTGGATGGTAATTTTTCGCTGTCAGCCCTGTTAAAAAAAGGAGGTAATTTTTTAGGTATTAATGTAGATGCCCTGAAAGAAAACGGGGATATAAAAATAGAAGCTATGCCTGTCCTTCTTATACTTGAAGGCAGTGAAGGAGAACTGAGAGTCACAGAAGAAGTAATTGTAGGTGAAAAAAAATATACTGACAAAAATGAAGAATATGTGGAACCTGTCTTTGCAGAAGCCGGTGTTGTTTTTAAAATAAAACCCGAAATAAGAGGTTTTGGTGATTCTCAGGAAATAATACTCTATATTGATTCAGAGATAAGCAATTTTAAATTGAGTTCCAATTTTAATGCCGATCAGGGAGCAAAACAAAAAAACAAAATTAATTCCATAGTTTCCTTTAAAGACGGGACTTCTATTTTTATCGGCGGCTTAAAACAAAATGTACAGAAAGATTCCGAAAAAAGAGTCCCTGTTTTAAGCAAAATTCCAATTCTGGGTTCTTTATTTAAATACAAAAGAAAAAATAAAGAAGTCCGTGATATTTATATTGAAATAGAAGGTAAAATCCAGACAGAATGAACAAGATGACATCATTATATTTCCTAGGAGGTTTATGAACAGTGAAACTAAATGGGTAGGTTCTTTCAGTGTTTCCGCTACTAACCTCACCCTTACAAACATACAATTTAAAAATGAAACAATCCTGATAAAATTAAATATTACTCTTGGAGGAAAATTCATAAGAATAAAATTCTCCAATCTTTACGGCAGTCTGCCGTTAAAAATAAAAGAAGCCTGTATTTATTCAGAAAACTTAGTTTATTCCAGTATCTTTTTTAATGGAAATCATGAAACAGTGATTTCCGAGAAAGAAGAAATATACAGTGATCCTTTGGAATATACGGTTAATTCCGCTGAAAATTACTGGCTTGGCATCTATATAGAAAATTTTACAGAACTCAGCACAGGTAATTTTTCCCTTCTCTCTTACTACATCTCAGAGAAAGGAAATATTCTGAATGAATTAAAAAATAAAGATACAGATATCCTTCATAATAGCGAATACAGAAACTATCTTGTCCCGTTTATTACAAATGTAGAAGTGAACAATGAAATTCCTTGTTCATCTCTGATAATATTCGGGGATTCCGGTATTGCAAACGGCTGGCACAGCCACCTTATAAAACGGTTTCAGATAAATAATATCCTTAATATTGCTGTGTTAAGCCAGGAAATTAACGGGAACAGATTCCTGCACAGCTGCCCCGACCAGCTTAAGGGACTATACGGCTCCTCTGGTTTATCAAGATTTGAAAGAGATGTCCTAAAACAAAACGGAGTAAAATTCCTCATATTGTTTCCGGGAATAAATGATCTCATATCTTCATGTAAAACCACAGATACTTCATTATCAAACGGAACTGATATTATAAATGCCCTGAAAATCTGCAGTACACTGGCTAAAGAAAATAATATCATTATTATAGGCTGCACAATTCCTCCTGTTTATGGCTGTAAATATTATTCTGACAGACTGGAAAATATTCGCATAACCGTGAATCAATGGATTCGTGATTCGGAAGATTTTGACTCTGTTGCAGATTTCGATAGTTTTTTATGTAATCCCGTAGAACCTGAAAAACTAAAAAAAACTTTTGATAACGGAGAATATTTTTATATTAATGATACAGGAGTAAAAGCTATGGCAGAATGTATTGACCTGAAAATTTTCAGCGAAAAATAATATGGAATGTCTCTTTAAAATACTTGATTTATATTGTATAATAGACATAGTTTTAAATTTTAATTTGAGTTATGGATAGGAGACAAAAACATGGTAGGTAAAAAAAGACTTGAAGAAATATTAAACAACTTCAATAACGCTAAAATCGCAGTAGTCGGAGATGTTATGCTGGATGATTATATCTTTGGCAGTGTAGACAGAATATCTCCCGAGGCTCCTGTACCTGTAGTCAGTGTAAAGAGAGAGAGTTTTGTACTGGGCGGTGCGGCAAACGTATTAAATAATTTAAGCAGCCTTAATGCAAAAGTATTTGCTTTCGGAGTTATAGGAAATGATGACAACGGGAAAAGATTTTTAGATGTGCTTAAAGAAAAAAGTATTTATACAGATGGTATCATTATTGATGAAAAGAGACCTACTGCTGTAAAAAGAAGAGTTATAGCGCAAAACCAGCAGCTTCTGAGAATGGATTGGGAAGACAAAACAAGTATTACTTCTGATATCGAAGATAAAATTCTGGAACAGATAAAAAATAACATAGATAATATCGATGCTTTTATTCTTTCTGATTATGACAAAGGAGTTCTTACAGCAAGACTTTCAAGAGAAATTATAAGACTGGCAAATGAAAAAAATAAGATCGTAACAGTAGATCCGAAACCAAAAAATCATATGAATTATGTAGGGGCAACGTCTATTACTCCTAACAGAAAAGAAGCAATGGAATGCCTTGGTATAGAAAGCTTTAAGAATGAAGAAGACCTTACATCACAGATGCTGAAACTAAAAGAAAAACTTCAGCTGAAAAATCTTCTGCTTACAAGAAGTGAAGAAGGAATGACTTTATTTGAAGACGGTGCGGCTGAAACAATTTCCACTGTTGCTAAAGAAGTATACGACGTAACAGGAGCCGGTGATACTGTAATCTCAGTATTTACTCTGGCAAAAGTTGCCGGTGCCACTTGGTTTGAGGCTGCAAGAGTAGCGAATACCGCAGCGGGAATCGTCGTAGGAAAAATGGGAACTGCCACTGCAACACCAGAGCAGATAACAGAATTCTATAACGAACTATATAACTCTTAATACTGTCAGTTATCGCAAAAATTACTAAAGGAGTCAGTAATGTTTCACAAATTTTTACAATATATATTTAAATATAAAAAGAATATGTGTCTTGTTTTATCAGTAGTTATAGGAATTACAACCATAGATCTTATACTTCCGTTTTTTTCAAGACAGATTTTAAATGTTTATATACCCGAAAATAATTCGGAAGCAATTATAAAAGGCGGGTTAATATTCCTAGTACTGGTAATAATCTATACAGGACTTAATTTTTCACAGGCTTATTTCGGACATATCTGGGGCTTGAGACTGCATCAGGATATGAGAGAAAGAGCCTTTAGAAAATTACAGGTTCTTCCTTTTGAATATTTTGACAAAAATAAAGTGGGAATTATTCTATCCCGTGTAACTAATGATCTTTTTACCATATCAGAAATGATACACCACGGATTGGAAGATTTTCTTACTTTCTTTCTCGTTTCAATAGTAGGATTTTTCCTTTTACTACAGATTAATATCCCTATTACTCTTCTGATTTTTGCTTTTGTTATAGTTCAGCTGATTGCTACTGCTATGGCAAGAAAGCATATGGAAAATATTTTTAGAAAGGCAAGGGAAAAAACAAGTTCTGTTTATGCAAAACTGGAAAGCAGCATATCGGCAGTACGTCTTACAAGAGCATTTGCCAACGAAGACAGAGAGCTGGAAGACTTCAGAGATGGTGCAAAGCTGCAGGAAAATATGGCTAAAAAGACAAACTTTGCATTAGCTATGTTCTCCGCTGTAAATAACTTTTTCTCGTTGCTTCTGAATATAGTAATTCTTACTATTTCCGGAACAGCAGTTATAAATAAAGTAATCAATTACGGTGATCTTCTGGCATACATTGTTTATTTTAACCTGCTTATGGCTCCAATGAAGCTGATTATAAGATCATTTGAGACAATACAGGAAGGATGGGTAAGTTTTGTTAGATTTCAGGAACTTATTGACGAGCCTGAACCTATAAAAAATGCTCCTGATGCTGTAGTGCTGAAAAATATCAAAGGTGACATAAACTTCGAAAATGTCACATTCAAATATGAATCAGGAACAGAAACTATACTAAAGCACTTTAACCTTAGTATTCCTGCTGGAAAAATGGTTGCTCTTGTCGGGCCGAGCGGTGTAGGGAAAACTACTATTGCACAGATAATTCCCCGTTTTTACGAAATAGAGTCAGGAAATGTCTATATTGACAATACTGATATAAGACAGGCGGATTTACAGTCACTGCGTGAAAATATAGGATATGTTCAGCAGGATGTCGTGATTTTCTGGGGAACAATAAGAGATAATATTGAATACGGAAAGCTGGGCGCTTCTGATATTGACGTTATTACTGCTGCGAAACATGCAGGAATACATGATTTCATAATGTCACTACCTGAAGGATATAATACTTTCGTAGGTGAACGTGGAGTTAAGCTGTCGGGCGGTCAGAAACAGAGAATTTCACTTGCGAGAATCTTTCTTAAAAACCCAAGAATCCTTATTTTGGATGAAGCTACAAGCGCACTTGATAACATTACAGAAGCTATCATACAGGAAAATATTGAAAAACTCACAAAAAACAGAACTGTTATAGTCGTGGCACACAGACTTTCCACTATCAAACAGGCAGATCAGATAATTGTACTTGATAAAGACGGTATTGTGGAATCTGGAACCCATAGTGAACTCATCCGGAATGAAAACGGACACTACTTCAAATTATATAACACTCAGCTTAATGGTTTTATTACCGGATAAAAATTTTATAAGGAAGTGAAAACTATGAGAAAAATTGCAGCAATTGAAGCCGGGGGAACAAAATTTATCTGTGGAATAGGAACTGAAAACGGGGAAATACTTGATAAAATCAGTATTCCCACTGGCATACCCGAGGAAACAATGAAAATGGTCGTTGATTATTTCAAAGACAAAGAATTTGAGGCTATGGGTATTGGATGTTTCGGCCCTATTGATCCGGTGAAAGACTCTGAATCTTACGGTTATATTACTAAAACCCCAAAGCCCCACTGGAGTGACTATAACATAATGGGAGAATTAAAGAAACACTTTGATGTACCAATGGAATTTGATACAGATGTAAATAGTGCAGCACTTGGTGAATCTTTATGGGGTGCCGGTCAGGGACTTAACAGTGTCGTATACATCACAGTGGGAACAGGAATAGGTGCCGGAGCTGTTATAAACGGAAAAATGCTTCAGGGACTGACACATCCGGAGATGGGTCATATCTTTGTAAAAAGGGATAAAAATGATCCTTATGAAGGAAAATGTCCATTTCATAAAGATTGTCTCGAAGGGCTTGCTGCAGGACCTGCAATAGAAGAACGTTGGGGAGATAAAGCCTATAATCTTGAAGACAGAAACGAAGTCTGGGAAATGGAAGCATATTATCTTTCACAGGCTCTTATAAACTATATACTTATTCTTTCACCGCAGAAAATAATAATGGGAGGCGGAGTTATGAAACAAAGCCATCTGTTTCCGCTTATAAGAAAAATGGTGAAGGAAACTTTAAATGGATATGTTCATAAAAAAGAAATACTTGAAGATATTGATAACTACATTGTATATCCGGGACTAAAGGAAAATGCCGGACTAATGGGAAGCCTTGCGCTTGGACGTCTGGCTTTGGAAAACCATTAAATTAAGGAGGCTTTGTCTTGACTGAGACTGCTGTTAGGGAAACTAAAAAATTCTCTATTCTGGAAGGTATATTTTTTAATGGTATGTATCTGAGTACGCAAGGGTTTATTATGCTTAATCTTGCATTGTACTTTAATGCTAATCCGTTTTTTATTGCAATTATTTCTATATTGCCTACTGCTACACAGGTATTGCAGATTTTTACGAAAAAATTATATAAATTATATAAAACCAGAAAAAGAACACTGATGGTTTCAATTATAATCTCAAGGTCATCTATGGTTCTTCTCCCTGTTGCTGTACTTCTTGATCTGAGAAATCCATATATTTTTACGGCTATTATATTTGTTTATTCATTATTTGCACCCTTTGTTACTAATACATGGACTGCTGCAATGGTAGAAATTATAAATAACAAGGAAAGAGGAAAATATTTTGGAAAAAGAAATTTCTTTATTTCTATTTCTTCTATTTTCTTCACGTTAATTTACGGTATTTTCCTTGCAATGCCTGATAAAAAAACAGGATATCTTATATTATCGCTGTCAGTTGCTATATCTGCGGTAACTACTATTTTCCTTATGAACAGACATCATATTCCTGATTTTAAGGAAACAACACAAAAAATCAGCTATAAAGAAATATTTAAAAATAAAGATTTTATAACTTATTTGAAATTTGTGTCTGTATGGCTGTTTTCACTGGAATTCTTAAAACCGTTTTTTGAATATTTCAGGGTAAAAACACTGGGCTCAGATCCAAGATTTCTCGCCAATATCGGTGTTCTTACAGCTGTTATTTCCATGTTTTTATTTATAATTTACGGAAAACTTTCTGATAAATACGGTAATCGTACTATTCTCAGACTTGGTATCTTTTTTGCCACATATAATGCTTTGCTGTACTTCACACTGACAGATGATAATTTTAAAGTCTCTCTTGTTCTCTCGGGTATTTTTGATGCTGTAGGATTTACCGCAATAAATTTATGCTTTTTAAATCTCCTTATGGAGGTCTCAAAAGATCCTGTAGAAGGATATGTGGGAATTTATTCCGTGGTCGTGGGAGCAACAGCTATTCTTGCCGGTTTATTTGCCGGTGTGCTGGGTACCTTTATTAACGAAGGGGTTATCTATATACTTGGAGAGAAAATTTATACAATAAAAATAGCCTTTCTCATAGGATTTTTATTAAGATTATTTTCCATTTTGAGGCTTACAAGCATTAACTCGTTTCAAAAAGAATTCAAATACAGCGGTACTCTGCCTCTTAGATCTGCAATGAGCAAAAGAATAACAGCTTTTCTGCCTTCTTATATTGCTATAAGCAGAATGAAAAAAGATGATCATTCGGATGATCACTCAAATGACAGCAACAACGAAAATAATAATAAAGAAAATAAGGAGTAAAAATGTTTAGAATAGGACAAGGATACGATGTACATAAATTTGCCCCAAACAGAGATCTCATTCTGGGAGGAATAAAAATACCTTTTGAATTAGGCTTAGACGGACATTCTGATGCTGATGTGCTTACCCATGCAGTAATGGATGCACTAATAGGTGCTCTTGCTCTTGGTGATATAGGGAAATTTTTTCCTGATACTGACCCGAAATTTAAAAATGCAGACAGTATTCTTTTACTCAGGGAAATTTTAAGTGTAGTTTCTGAAAGAGGGTATCATATAGTTAATATAGATGCTACCATAGTGGCACAGAAACCAAAATTAAGAGATTATATTGACGAAATAAGACAAAATTTCGCAAAAGAATTGGGAATACAGCTTGACTGCGTGAGTGTAAAAGCAACTACCGAAGAAAAACTCGGATTTACCGGAAATATGGAAGGTATGAAATCTTATTGTGTAGTTTTGCTTTCTAAAAAATAATAAATTAGCTGGGGGGACTTAATTGAAAATAAAATTTAAATATCTGGACAAGAGCTTTGATCAAAAAAGCTCTGTTTTAAACTTCAAAAATGAGAAAGAATTTTTTCACTATATAAAAATACAAAACTATACACTTCTTCACCATAAAAAAATCCCGTCTTGGGGAACCAGAGTAAAAACCAGTGAATTCACGACTTTTATATCTTCGCTTTATTTTCTGGCAAAAGCTGATATTAGAATCGTTGATGCACTGTCCATTCTTGCAGAGAACTTTTCCGGTACTCTGAAAAATAATATTGAACATGCTGTAACAGCACTAAAAGAAGGAAAAAAGCTGAGAGAAGGCTTTACTTTTATCACAGACGACAAAATTTTTCTAAATACTATGGAAATAGCAGAAGAAAGCGGAAATATACTATTGCCCCTCAAAAATCTGAAAAGTAAGTACGAATTCGAGCAGGAATTAAAAAAAGAAATTATAAATCTCAGCTTGTATCCTGCTTTGGTTCTGGCTACTTCTTTTATAATTATCAGTATTTTATTCAAATTTGTTGTCCCGAAATTTTCTGGAATATACAATGACTTAAATAAAGAAATACCATACCTGACTAAAGTCATGATCAAAATCAGCACCCTCTATGGCAAATATTTCTTAGTAACATCTGTTTCAGCTGTTGTCTTGATTATTTTTTCTGTTACATATTATAAGAGAAACAAAGAAAACTTTGAAAGGCTGTTTATAAAACTTCCTGTTATAAAAAAATTATATAAAGAATTCAGAATACTCTATTTTTCACAGAGTATGAGTATTCTTCTGAACAGCGGCGTGGAAATCATAAAATCAATTGAACTGAGTACGCAAACAGCAGGAAGTCTTCTCGGGCGAGAGCTGAAAATTCTGATAAAAAAACTGGAACAGGGACTTAGCATAAGTAATATTATCGGGAATATGCAGTTTTTTGATAATGAATATAAAAATTATATACTTATCGGGGAGGAAACAGGCAACTTAGGCTTTGTGTTTTCCCATATTACGGATATTTATTTTATGCGTATAAGAGAAAAAACAAAAAGATTTCTAAAAATTCTCGAACCTGTTTCTATTATTTTTATAGCTTTTTTTATCGGACTTATTGTTATCTCTGTCCTTCTTCCGGTTTTCAGACTTGGTGAAAATTTAAACATTTAAACTGAATTTATTTTTTCTGTGTTTTTTATTTGTAAAAATGTTTACGGTAAGAATTTTCATATATTTTTTTATTTCCGCTTTAAAATTTGAATTGAAAAGTTATAACGCTTGTGATATACTTATTTTGTAAATAAAATTATTTAGGAGGTATAGTAAAATGGCAGTTAAAGTTGCAATTAATGGATTCGGGAGAATTGGAAGACTAGCATTAAGATTAATGGTGGAGAATCCTGAATTTGATGTAGTAGCAATCAACGATTTAACAGATGCAGCTATGTTAGCGCACCTATTTAAATATGATTCTGCACAAGGAAGATTTAACGGGGAAATCTCTGTTAAGGAAGGGGCATTTGTTGTTAACGGAAAAGAGATTAAAACATTCGCTAACCCTAACCCGGCTGAATTACCTTGGGGAGATCTTGGAATTGATGTAGTACTTGAGTGTACTGGATTCTTTACTTCTAAAGAAAAAGCTGAAGAACACATAAAAGCAGGGGCTAAAAAAGTAGTTATATCTGCACCGGCTACAGGAGAAATGAAAACTATAGTTTATAATGTTAACCACTCTACATTAGACGGAACTGAAACAGTTCTTTCAGGAGCTTCTTGTACTACAAACTGTTTAGCACCTATGGCTAAAGTATTAGACGAAAGCTTTGGAATCGTAGAAGGATTAATGACTACTATTCACGCTTACACAGGAGATCAAAATACTCTTGATGCTCCGCACAGAAAAGGTGACTTCAGAAGAGCAAGAGCAGCTGCAGCAAATATTGTTCCTAACACTACAGGAGCAGCTAAAGCTATCGGACTTGTTTTACCTAGCTTAAAAGGTAAATTAGACGGTGCTGCACAAAGAGTACCAGTTATCACAGGATCAGTTACTGAATTAGTTACTGTTTTAGGAAAAAATACAACTGTAGAAGAAGTTAACGCAGCTATGAAAGCAGCAGCTAACGAATCTTTCGGATATACTGAAGATGAGATCGTTTCATCTGACGTAATCGGAATCAGATTCGGTTCATTATTCGATGCTACACAAACTAAAATAATTACAGTAGATGGAAAACAACTTGTTAAAACAGTTTCTTGGTATGATAACGAAATGTCATATACAGCACAATTAATAAGAACTTTAAAGTACTTTGTTGAAATTTCTAAATAAATTTCAAGAGACATAGATATTAAAGGCGGGACATTCTCCATTGTTTGTTCCGCTTTTTTAAAAAACCAGGGAGGAAATATAAAATGGCAAAAAAAACTGTTAAAGATTTAGACGTAAAAGGAAAAAAAGTTTTAATGAGGGTAGATTTTAATGTACCTATGAAAGATGGAAAAATTACTGACGAAAACAGAATAGTTGCAGCTCTGCCTACTATTAAATATGTACTTGAAAACGGAGGAAGAGTTATCGCTTTCTCACATCTTGGAAAAGTGAAGGAAGAAGCAGATAAAGCTTCTAAATCTTTAAGACCTGTTGCTGAAAGATTAGCTGAATTACTTGGACAGCCTGTAAAATTTATTCCTGAAACAAGAGGAGCTGAATTGGAAAAAGCTGTTTCTGAGCTGAAAGACGGAGAAATCATGATGTTTGAAAATACTAGATTTGAAGACATTGATGGTAAGAAAGAATCTAAAAATGATCCTGAATTAGGTAAATACTGGGCTTCTTTAGGAGATGTATTTGTTAATGACGCATTCGGAACTGCTCACAGAGCGCATGCTTCTAACGTTGGAATAGCAAGCCATCTTGAAACTGCTGCCGGATTCCTTATGGAAAAAGAAATAGAATTCATCGGCGGAGTTGTTACTAATCCTGCAAGACCTTTAGTTGCTATACTTGGCGGAGCTAAAGTTTCTGATAAAATCGGTGTTATTGAAAATCTTATAGAAAAAGCAGACAAAATCCTAATCGGCGGAGGAATGATGTTTACTTTCCTGAAAGCTCAGGGGAAAAATATCGGTTCATCTCTTCTTGAAGAAGATAAAGTCGATCTTGCAAAACAGCTTCTTGAAAAAGCAAAAGCAAACGGTAAAGAATTAGTTCTTCCTATTGACACAGTTGTAGCAAAAGAATTCAAGAATGATACTGAATTCAAAACTGTTTCTGTAGATTCTATTGAAGATGGATGGATGGGACTCGATATAGGTGCTGATTCTATTAAGCTTTTCTCTGAAAAATTAAGCGGGGCAAAAACTGTTGTTTGGAATGGTCCTATGGGTGTATTTGAAATGCCTAATTTTGCTAAAGGAACAATCGGTGTTTGTGAAGCAATTGCCCACCTTGAAGGTGCTACTACAATAATCGGCGGCGGAGACTCTGCAGCTGCTGCTATACAGCTTGGATATGCTGATAAATTCACACATATCTCTACTGGCGGAGGAGCTTCTCTTGAATATCTGGAAGGAAAAGTCTTACCAGGTGTAGAAGCAATTTCTGATAAATAAAAAGCATAATAAATAGTGGCTTCTGTTCTGTAGCAGGAGTCATTTTTTTATTCTTTTCTGCAGCTGTTATTTCAGTTCTGTTTCTATTTCACCCCGCTACAAAATTGATTTTTCAAAAAATTTAATAATAAAAAGGCAACTGTTTTTTATTAACAGTCGCCTTCGGTATTTTGGGCAGATGAAAAACTCAAAAATATCAGGATTTAAAGATATTATATTTGCTATATTTAGATTTTGGTTTTTAATTTTACCTGATATTTTTAAATTTATATTCTCTCTGTATATTTTATTTTTTATTTAAAATTTATATATCAATTCTATATTATTTTGAAAATTTTATCAAGTTATTATTTAAAAAAATATTATTTGATTTTATTTCATTTGTATGCTAAAATTACTTACTTATCATAGCTGAGTCTAGATTTTTTGGACTCTAAAGCTAACATTAACAATAAACAGAAGCATTTCAATTAAAAAGATATATTAATATATAACACTTTTTGTAAAATAATTAGACCAGTAATTTAATATATAAAATTTTCACAAGAAATCTGTAAAATATTTTAATCCATTTGAATTAAGTTAAACAAACAAAAATTATATTTACATTTTATCCATAAAAAATAAATATAATTTAAAGTAGAATGGAGAGATTTATATGTGGAAAAATAAGAAGAAATTTTTATTCTTACTAGCTTTCAGTTCCCTGCTATTGGCACAAAATAGCCCGGATACCATGCCTAGTACTGATAAATTACAATCTAGCATGACAGAAAATATCAGCTCTAATATAACAAATAAAAAAAACTATGATATTATTGAAAAAGCGCTGAGGAGCAGAAACAAAGAACTAAAAGACCTCTACGCACAATCTGACTACATTGTAAAACCTGAGTACCTAGAATGGCAGGTTTTCTTTTCAGGTTTTTATGAAAAAGCACACAGAGGAGGGAAAGCGACAGAAAAGGCTTTTCAGCCTGATTCTCCCGCAAAACCTCCGCAGTTGGAACCTGAACCCAAAAGAGACATTATCACAAGTATAGAAAAATCATATAAGGATACTTCTGTAGTTTATAAAAACTCAGTAGCTACCACTGAAAATGTACCATACTCAATATACCTCGAACCATTAAAAAATGTAGTTTTCCCAGAAATAAACATCGGGAATTTTACTCCGGTATCTGTTGATTTAGTTACACCTATAATACCCGAAACTATAAATGTGAATGTATCTGCTTCACCATCTGTTATATCAGTAGGTACACCGCAGTTAAATAAGTTTGTCATTTTAGTGCCGCATACACCACAAATACAGGCACCAGTAGTAAATGACATACCCATTGTAAAAAAACCAGTAACACCTCAAGTACCAACTGTATCAGCAAATGAATTTAGCCCCGTTACATTTAATATAACTCCTCCGGCTTTATCAAGTCCGCCGGTTTTCAATATAAAACTAGGTTCTTTCTGTAATAATATGACTGGCTGTGAAGACAGAGGAATAAACGGAGGACCGTTCAGCGGAACTGCCGTATCTTTTGGAAGTAACGGAACTAATTATAATATAGCCTTAGGAAGTACGGGAAATTTAGGCGGCGGAGCATTAACAGACGGAAGTCCGGCTATCCGTTATTCTTGGAGTACAACAGCACCATTTAATTCTACTTTATTAAAAGTATATTTTGATTATGGAACTATGTCTAATAACCCAGGCGGCACAGCTACTTTAACAGCAAATTTGACTATCAATTCCATTAATACATTAACAACAGCACAAAAAAATAGCGAAAGTACTGCCGGCAGATCATGGAATGCCCAAAGCTTTTTAGTAGGCGGATCAAGAATAGCTACTATTGACAATGTCTTCAACGCTACTCTTGTTAATAACGGGACTATGAACCTAGTGGGCCCTCTTGTAGTAGGTTTTGAAATACAAACTGATACTAACTACAACACAAATCAGGGAAAAAGAGAAATGATAAACAGAAAAACAATAACGGATGCGGGAGAAGCTACTTCGACAGCACTAAATGCCGCTCTTCCAATTGGTTCAAGTGTAAATCTAAATCTTCCTGCCTATGCAGGCGGCGGGTCAATTACTGTAACAAGAAGTGCCGGCGGATTTACAGGATATAAAATAGGACTTATACTAACTTTTGAAAATCTTGATAATAATCCAACTAATAGTTATGTATTAACAAATGAAGCCACAGGACTCATAGATTTTAAAGGGGAAAAATCAATAGGAATACAAATATACGCTCCCGGTTCAGAAAATGTTCCTATAAAAGTCACTAATCAAGGAACTATAAATATAGGCGGAATAGAAAGCTACGGATTAAAACTGTCATCAAGGGCAAATTCCACAGGTATGGTATTTAGCAATACCGGTACTATAAATGTGTCAGGAAACAACGGAACCGGAAATTCACGTTCATCGGGAATGGCAGTAATAGAAGACAGCACCCTCACTGGAAACAGCTCTATCAGAGCGTATACAGGCGTAGTTACAAACAGCGGAACTATAAATGTGTCAGGCGGATATGGAAATTCAGGAATGATTCTTAAAGTAGCTGCTGCTGATAACATTACCAATGCCGGAACCATAAATGTAAGCGGGGCTTCTAATATAGGGATGAGAGTAGATTACGGAGCTGTAAATGCCGGAACTGCCGGAAGTCCTACTGCACAGAATAATAATGCAATAAACGTAAATAATAACGGAAACCTCGGAATTATAGCCAACGGAAGCGGCAGCACTACTAACAGAGCTACTGGAATTAACGGAGCAGCCGGAATAATAAAAGTGCTAGGGAACGGTTCGGCAGGTCTATTTGGTATCAACGGCGGAAGAGTAACAAATGCAGCATCAGGACAGGTATTAGTATCAGGTACTTCTTCTCTGGGTATGGTAGTCGTTGACAGCACTTCTACCGGGACAAATTCCGGTATAATAAATGTCACAGGAAACAGCTCGGCAGGGGTATATAACGTAGGAAATTTCAATATGAACGGCGGAACTATCACTGCTAATACTCCAAGCAGTGTCGGTGTATATTCTAAGTCTTCCTCTACTACAAGCATAACAGGAGGAACTATTACTGTAAGCAACGGTTCAACAGCACTAAGTGCCGAAAACAGCACTATAAGTATGTCAGGACCTGTAGTAAATGTAAATAACGGCGGTTTGTTTTTCTATAAAAACGGAACCGGCGCAGTATCAGGAACCGGAACTGTTAACGTAAATAACAACGGAACAGCTTTTTATATAACAGGCGGTAATACTCCGACTTTATCAACTTTGGTAACTTCAGGAAATCTAACATTAAATATGGCAGCCGGATCTACTCTTGTTGGTTGGGATCAGCCTGTGGGAACTTTGAGCCTGAATGCTCTAACAACTGTACTTGGTACACCTTCAATAGCCAATACTACAGTAAATGATTTGAGCGGAGCTACTTACAGATACTTTATAATTAATAAAGCCAATGTTTTGGTAGATAAAAACGTAACACTTGCCGGAACAGGAAATCAGTATTTCCCAAGAATCAGTTTTGTATCATCATCGGTTCAGATAGGAAACGGCTATACTGTAAGCGGTACAGGGAATAACCAGATTGCAATGGCTCAGAGAAACTATACAGGAAGTGCAGGATTAGGAGCAATAATCTTATCTAACAACGGGACTATAAATTTAAGCGGAACTGACTCTACAGGAATTGCAGGAGATTTCGCTACAATAAATAATACTGGAATTATCACTACTTCTGGAAACAGATCAACAGGAATATTTGCTGCAAACGGTTCTCAGGTAACTAATACCGGAACTATAAATGTAAATACTGCCGGAAGCAATAATTCAGGAGTGGGAATATACGGTACAAATAATTTTGACAGCACAGCAGTATCATATGGAACAGGAAAAGTTAATATAATAAACGCAGGAACTATAAAATATGCCGGAAACAGTAACTCTTCCGGAGTAGGAATATACACAGACAACAATAATCTTTTAACAGATTCAACTGTAACACTAAATACAGGATCAAACATAGATATGTCAGGATCAAATACCGGAGTCGGAGTCTTTACTGACAATTCTGTTATTAATATAAACGGCGGAACTATCAATGCCGGTGGAACAACTGGTATTTATGCAATAGGAGGAAGTCAGATAAATGCTTCTGCAGGAACTATACAAATTGGTGCAGGCGGTGTAGGAGTGTATCTTGCAGGAAACAGCCAGTATAATGAAACAGGTTCTCAAATGACTAAATTCGTTATTACAGGTGACGGAGCTTCATTATTCAGTGTGGAGGCAGGATCAACATTCAATCTTAGTCCTGCAAATATTGACAATACTACAAGTATGGTTACTATCCCGTATAAATTCATTATGGGAAGCGTAGGTAACATAGCTTATACTTCTAATTCGACTATAAATGCCGGAACTGTGGAAAATGCCACTATGTTTGGAGTAAGCGGCGGGGTTCTTTTGCTGGACACGTCTTCAAACCTTGTATCAGCTGGTGATAATACCATAGGAGTGGGAGTAAGCAGCCCTAAAAATGCATCAGTGTCTTACATAAGCGGGCCGTATGAAGTAACAAATAACGGAAAAATAACTTTAAGCGGAGATAAATCAACAGGAATATATGCAAAAGCCGGATCAAAAGCATTAAATGCCGGAACAGCCGGTAACTTAATCAGTGTCGGGGATAATTCTGCCGGAATGTACGCAGAAGGTGCTGACTCAATAGTTCAGAATGACGGAAATATAGTAATAGGTGAAAGTTCGGCAGCATTGTATTCTTCTGCTTTCAAAAGTACATTGACAGAAGCCGGAATAATAAACAACGGAAGCATAACATCTCAGGAAATAACACCGGGAGTTTTCTCAAATAATGCAACAGGGATATATATAACAGAAAATAGCGAAGGTTATCAAAAAAACGGAACTATTACTTTTCAGGGTGAAGGGTCTACAGGAATTTTTAATGAAGGAAATTTCAATATGTCAGGCGGTACTGTTACACTACAGTCTCTTGGAGGAATAGCAGTATATTCAAAGGGTCAGGGAGCAAATACTGAAATATCAGGCGGTATCATTGAGGCTCAGAATGGTTCTGTTGCCTTGTATGCTGATAATTCCACAATAAAAGTATCAGGCGGAACATTTAATATTGGAAATGAAGGACTCCTTATGTATAGTTATCCATCAGCAGGAACAGGTCCTTCAGGTCAGCTAAATATAAGCAATGCACCTACTGCTACAATAAACAACGGAGGAATGGCATTCTACGTAGAAGGTGAAACACTGGCAGGAATATCAGGAATACTAAATAACCTAGTAAATCCAGCTAGTACAGGTACACTGTCTTTAGATATGAAAAACGGTTCCAGTGTACTTAGATGGAATAAACCTGTGACTACTCTTGTTTTATCAGGTATTCCTTCTGTAGGAATAATAAACGGAATTGATTATACTACACTTACAACTCCTGGAACAGATTACAAAGAGTATTCTATCAACCTTGGAGATCTTGTAATAGATAAGAATATAACTTTAAAATTTCTTGGAAATGCATATAACGGTGTAGAAATGTCAAGATCTAAGGTAACTCTGGCAGCAGGTTATACAATAACTGATTCATTGGACGGACAGGCAGCAATAGCCCAGACTAATTACAAAAGAACAACACCTTCATCAGGGGATATAAACGATATAGTAATTACAAATAACGGGACTATAAATCTATCAGGAAAAATGGCTACAGGAATGGCTGTTGACTATGGTTTGATAAATAATAACGCATCAGGAATATTAAACCTTACAGGGGATAATTCTGCAGGAATACTGGCAGCAAATGGCTCAGTAGTTACTAATGCCGGGACTGTAACAGTGTCAGGAAAAGAATCAGTGGGTATATATGCCAGAAACTACTTTGACGGGACTGCAGCTACAAGTGCGGCAACCCTTGGTTATGGTAATAATTCAATAAATATAATTAATAATGGTCGAGTGGAAATTCTGTCATCAGCAGCTTTAAATTCCGAAGTATACGGTATTTATCTTGATAATTCAGTTGTACCCGCAAATATGTCTGCTCTGACTTTAGGTACGAACTCACAGATTATAATTGGAGACAGCAATCCTGCTTCCACAAATAAAAATACAGGAATTTCATTAATAAACTCTACTCTCACAGATAACGGCGGAAGAATAGAAGTGGGAATAAACGGAATAGGAATATATGCAAAAGACAGTATTTTAAACGGTATGGGCGGTGTAAGAAGTATTAGCCAGAATTCCGTAGGATATTATTTTGGAGGAGTTATCGACTCTGCTCTGCAATTTGGAAGCATAGAAGTTAACGGCAATGATCTCGCAGTATATAAACTTGAAGATTTCACAGCGCCTGGAATAAACACATTTGATACAGGAAATATAGAGTTAACAAGTACAGACGGCGGAACATTCATAGTAGGAATTATAGGAGAAAACAGAAGTCTCATTCTGGATAATGAAATTACTATAAGAAAAGCTTTGAACGGCACATTAAAAGGAACTGTAATAAGTGCGAACTCAGCATCTCTGCTATTAGATTCTAATTCTCAGATAACATCTGAAGAAAACAGCATAATTGGCGCCGCTTCAAATGGACAATACACAGGAGGAAGCTGGGCTGACCCGCTTAATCCAAACTATGAACTGGTTTTCAAAGGCAAAATAAATCTAAAAAATGACTCTGTAGGTATTTATACAGAAGAAGGTTCAAGAGCATTAAATGATACCGGCGGAGAAATAAAAATAGGAGAATCCTCTATAGGTATGTATTCTACTGATCAAACTACAGCAAGTGCGGTTTTGAACAAAGGGACAATCTTATTAAACGGTTCCGGATCATCTGGTCTGAGATCAGGCGGAACATCTACGGCGACAAATACAGGAACAATAGAATCTCTGCAGGATATCTCAGGAAATTATTATGAGAATGTTCAGGGAATAGTGGCAGCAAATGGTTCCAATGCAGTAAACAGCGGAACTATCACTCTGAACGGCAACAGTTCAGTAGGTATGTACAATAATAACGGAAACGCTTCTATGACAGCAGGAAATATAACAGTAAGCGGAAGTCAGAGTGTGGGTGTATACAGTAAAGATTCATCTTCTGTGACACTTATAAGCGGCGGTACCATAGAGGCTATAGGCGGAAACAGCGGCTCGGCAGCAGCCCTTTATGCAGAAAATTCTACAATAGGAATAGATAACGGAACATTATTAAAAGCAAGCAATAACGGAATTTTATTCTATACATCATATACAGGAACAACTCCTACAGGATCCTTTAATCTGGTATCTGGAACTGCACAGGCAGAGATAGGAGCAAACGGAATAGGATTTTATCAAAAAGGTGACAGTTCCGATTCAGGACTTCAAACATTCCTAAATACAATATTAACAGGAAGCGGAACTTTAAATATAAAACTTACTGACCAAAGTTCAAAATTATTTGTAATCGAATCAACAGGAGGAGTAACAAATCTAAGCAGTATTGCACCGGGATCCCTTGGTATGCTGTCAGGAACAAGAGTTACCGTAGATCCGTCATCAGTATTAGGATATAGTATTTTCCTTATAAATAAAGGAGAATTAAATATTGACCAAAATGTGGATCTGGATAATATATATGACGCATACAATACTTCGGAATTCATTTCTTCTAAGGTGACTTTAGCTTCCGGAGTAACAATGACAGGAACTGCAAATAATGAAACTGGAATAGTGCAGAAAAATTTCATTGGTGGTTCCAGATCAGATATTACTCTTGATAATAACGGAGGAACTATCATATTATCAGGGACTGAATCAGTAGGAATGGCAGCAGACTATGGAGAAATAACAAATTCAGGTACAATAGAAATTTCAGGTTCTGGTTCAATAGCAATTTTAGGAGCAAATGGTTCCAGAATAGAGAATACAGGAATAATAAACGTAAATTCTTCAGGTGTAGGAATCTTCGGAGCAAATTTATTAAATTCATCTACACCGCTTTACGGCGATAAAAAGATAGAAATAGAAAATGACGGTTTAATAACAATAAATTCTACAGCAGGAAGAGCTTACGGAATATATGCCGGTAATCTGGATTCTACAGTATTAATGACAGATTCAACAGTTCTGCTTGGAAGTAATTCAGTAATTGATATGTCTAACAGTACTAACGGAGTAGGAGTATTCGCCGAAAGATCTGCAGTGACTGTAAACGGTGAAATAAAAGTCGGTGAAAGCGGAATGGGACTATACACTGACAACAGCAAAGTAGATGTAAATTCACTGACTCTGGATTTAAACGGTAATAACAGCGTAGGTTTATACATGACAGGAAATGAAGATTTGACAGTAAACGGAAATGTAGATGTAAATATAACAGGAGAAAACGCTACAATATTCTATTTTAATTCCACAGGACTTATAAACGGATTGGGAGAAAATTTAAGAATACTAAGCACAGCTCCCGGTTCATCATTTAGTCTGGGAATGCTGCAAGCGGCTCAGTTTAACTTTATTAATTCATTTAATAATGTAATAGAATTGGGGAACACTAATGTAACAGGAATAACAGGACAAAATTCTGTGATCAGATTTGGAACAAATGTCACTGTTAACGGAAACGGCAACGGTCAGACTGCAATAATGGCAAACGGACAGTCAACAGTTTCTTTCATAGCAGGCTACACTAATTATGAAATAGTAAACGAAGGAAACATAAATTTACAAAACAGTTCCACAGGAATTTACACTAGAAACGGAGCAAGAGTATATAATTCAGGTACTATAAATACAGGTGACAGCTCTGTTGGAATCAACGTAAAAGATGCAGGTTCCAGAATAGAAAATACAGGAAATATCACTGTGGGAGAATCTTCAGATGCACTGTATCTGAAAGACGGAGACAATGTAGTTAACTATGGAAATCTAAACGGAATAAAAGATGACATAATAGGAATACACACTGACAGTATAACAGGAAGTATAGACAATTATGGAAACATAACTCTTTTAGGAGATCAGTCAGTAGGAATTTATACCAAAGGAGACGGGGCTCAGGTTATTAACAACTATGGCACTATAACAGTAGGCGATTCTTCCAGCATCCTGAATTCCAGCACTGGAATCTACTACAGTAACTCTACTCCGGGAATTATAAATTCAAATAATATAATAGCAGGAAATAGATCAGTAGGAATTTACAATACAGGAAGTACTGTAAACCAAAACGGACTTCTGCAAATAGGAAACGAATCAATCGGTGTATACCTTGAGGGCAATACTGCCACATTTAGTGCAGGAAGCACTCTTGAGATAGGAAACAGATCTGTGGGAGTTTATTCAAAACAGTATGCTGCTGTGAATGTAAATTCAGGAAATGATATACAGATAGGTGATAATTCATTCGGGTTTGCCTTTAAAGACGGAGGAATATTTAATAATACGTCTGCAGCTGCGAAAGTAGTAATGGGTGATAGTTCTACATATGTTTATGCAGAAGGGGCAAGCAGCATAACTAACAGTTCCAATGTATTAATGAACGGAAGCGCCAGCAACGGATTTGTCATATTAGGAGGAAATCTGGTAAACAGCGGTAATATAAGCGGTAATAGCGGAACAGGAAACGCAGGAGTATATATAGAAAACGGAACAGTTCAGAATAACGGAAATATTACTCTGGGTGATTCACTGATAATTTTGAATCCAGATGGAACAGTTAATAAAACGGCAAGTAATTACGCTGTGGGAATCTACGGAATTAACTCACAAATTTCCAATAATGCCGGAGCTGGTATAACAGTGGGGAAAAATGGTGTCGGAATATACTCGGAAAGTTCTGAGACAAACGCCTTTAACCAACCTACAGTTACAAATAACGGAACTATAAAATCAACTTCAAGCGGTGCCTTTGGAATGTATGTAATTAATTCAAACACTATAAACAACGGACTGATAGAATTATCAGGTGATAATTCTACAGGAATAGCAGTACAAAACTCAAGAGTTACCAACAACGGAACGATCATTATGAGAGGTAATAACTCTGCGGGAATTCACGCATTAACAGGTTCAGTAATAGATAATAAAGGAAGCATACAAATATACGGTGCTAACAGTTCAGGAATAATAACAGCACCGGGAACAGTTATTTTAAACAGCGGAAGCATCTTTATTGATTCACTGGTCAGCGGTACATCTGATGAAATTAAAGCAAGTACAACTACATCCGCTTATGTGAGACCAATACTAAGAACTTCGGGATTGGTAATTGTAAATGATAATTTCAAATTAGACGGTCTTGATCTTATCATAGCTCCGGATCCTACTACATTACAGCTTGGAACAGCAATAGGGCCCGACAATGAAGAACATGACTTTATAGTTTATACTTCAAAAGATCCATACTTACAGGCAAACAGCCTTACAGTGGCAGATCCGATTATAGTAGCTCCTACTTACACTAAAGGAACTGCTGCAAATACATATAAAATAGAAAATGTAATTTTGACAACAAGCGGGTCAGTATCAACTGTTTCAGGATCATTATTGATGAAAAGCGGATCTTTGACTTGGGATATTACTCCAGTGCAGAATTCAAAAGGCGGATATGATATTTACGCCCAGAGAAAAGACTATACTACATTCACAGATGGTCTATGGTATGCAGGATTCGGAAAAACACTTGAAGATAATTATCTGACTTCAAACGGAAAAGACGAAAAAGGCGAAATTTATGATAAAATTGATCAAATAACAAATGAAGAAGCCTTTAGAAACAATATATCCAGCTTGGCAGGCGATGTTTATGCCAATATAAACCAAAGAGAAAAAACAATAGCGGATATATTCGGCAGTTCATTAGACCTGCTGCAGAATTCAGATAATAATACAAAAGAAAATGTAAAAATAAATGTAATTGTAGGAAAAGGTACAGTAAAAGAAAATACAAGCGGCGTTCTTGACTACGATTATGAAACAGCAGGAGTGTTAGCTCTCAGAGAAGTGGAAAGAACATACAAACACACATTCGGATATTCATTAGGGTATGCTCACACAAGTTTTGAGTTCAATGACGGAAACGACAGTGAAGAATGGGTAGATACAATTCAGCTGGGTGTGCACAATAAATATAAATCAGGAGACTGGATATTAAGAAACGACCTTCTTGGAAGAGTAAGCAATCATAACATTGACAGAAATATAGACTGGGATGTATCAGGAAGATCAGAAATGAACGGAAACTTCCAGACTTACAGTATTACATCAAATAATCTTTTCGGAAAAGAGTTTGGTATAACTAAAAACAGTAATATAACTCCTTATGCCGGTTTGGAAATAATGTATGTAATAAGACCGACATTTGAAGAGGACGGACTGGAAAGATTAAAAGTAGACGGAAGTGACGCATGGAGTGTAAAACCAAAAGCAGGAATAAAGCTTGACGGTTCTATACCTTTAGGAACTAAGTCAGCATGGAAACTAAAAGGCGTATTGGATTTAGCATATGAATATGAATTAGCAGATCTAAACGAAAGAGAAAAAGCAAGATTAGTAGCAGTAGAAGACGGATACCACGACCTTGCAAAACCGCAGGATGAAGACGGAACACTGAAAACAAGAGCAGAGATAGGAACAGAGCTGGATAACAGATACGGATTTTTCTTAACAGGAGAATACTCAGCAGGAAGCCATAATCAGGAAGATTTCAGAGTCGGTGTATCTTTAAAAGCAATGTTTTAGTCAATACAATTAAAAATATTACTGAGTCAGGTCTATCAGACCTGACTTTTATTATATTCAAATAAACTTTGAATATATCTGATACATATAAATATCCCCGTGTATTACAAAATCAAACAAATAATTTCAAAATATAATTACTGAACAGCAGTGCAGCATAAAATTTTATATTTGGATTAAAAAAAGAGAGAAATTATAGAAAATATTTTATTTCTATACAATTCCTCCCTGTTTCTATATTCCATACCCTATTTAAAGTCTATAATTTTCGGATTCTCGCATTTTATTCCTATCTTTAGTATTTCGAGTACCGTAAGAGCTTCCTCGTCGGATACGAGCTTTTTTTGCTTATTTATGATTGCTTCATAAAGACTGTCATATATCTTCCCGTAATCTCCCGGAATAACCGGCATAATCTCTTTTCTCATTCTTCCGCCGTTATCAATATATGCAAACTGCCCGTAATTTTCCTCCGGCTCTTCACCAAAGCCTTTTTCCCATGGCATAGTTCCAGCTTTCAGATATTCCTCCTGCTTATCAATGCCATATTTAATAAAACTTCCATTTTTACCCTGTATAATAAATTTCGGATATTCCATCAATACCAGATGGCTTGATTTTACTATTACTTTCAGATTTTCATAAAACAACTCTATATGATAATAATCATCAGGTTTTGTCTTATCTCTCAGGCTTCTTATATCATAATATATTTTTTTCGGCTTGCCGAATATTGATATTATCTGATCAATTGCATGTGAACCAAGCCCCCAGAATACACCGTCTATCGGAGTCCCGGGTTTCAGCACCTCGTCAGGTCTGAATCTGTCAAAATGCGATTCGATCTCTACTATTTCACCCAGATTCTTATTAGCCAGTGCATCTTTGAATAATAAAAAGTCTGAATCAAATCTCCTGTTCTGATAAGGCATTATAACCAGTCCCTTTTCCTTTGCCAGATTAAACAGCTCCTCAGCTTCTTCTGTTGTGGCAGTAAAAGGTTTCTCCACAAGAACATTCTTCCCAGCTTCAAGACATTTTTTAGCATACTCATAATGTGTCTGAAGGGGGGAACATACAGAAACCAGTAATATTTCCTTATTATCCAGAATATCCTGAAGATTGTCAGTAAATTTTATATTATAATCCTTATAATTTTCCTCCAGTCCAGGTTTTCTCTTTCTGTTATATATAGCTGCCACCTCGATATTATCCCGTCTCAAAATATAAGGAAGATGGTATCTTGTTGTACTTTTTCCAAATCCTATAAATGCCGTTTTTAATTTCATAAGTCTGCCTCCCGATAAATTTTATATTACCATTATTTATATATTACATCATTTTTTCTGATTACACAACTATATCAGTCCTGTTAATTACATAAAATAATAATAAACAAAAAAATATTCCAAGCTCTTCGGCAGGAATATTTTTCCATGAATCATTATTAAATTGTAAAGTCTATCTCAAATTTTTCGCCTTCCTCTAAATAGTCAGCAAGCTGTCCCATATCTTTTGAAATTCCTTTTAAATATGGAAGATTAGTAATTTTTCTAATGAATTTATCATTAATCTTCTGCCAAGCCTGAAAAATTGAATCCATTTCTGCTATTCCTTTTTTAGTAATTTTGGTATACGACTTTTTCCCTTCTTTTTCTCTCTCCACAAGCCCTTTTTCTGTAAGTTTGTCTACAAATCTGGTTACTGTGGAAGGAGCAATTGCTAACTTATCTGCTATTTCACTAACTGATAATCCATCTCTTTGTTCATCCAAGAGTATCATCAGGTACCCGTGCGTCGGGCAAATCTCTAGATCTGAGAATGCATCTTCAGCGTACTTATTTGCTATTCTAAATAATCTAGAAATAGTGAAATATAGACAGTCGTCAAATTTTGATTCTTTTCTACATTTACTCATTATTTCTCACTTCCTTCACTTACCTGTATCTACAACTATATATCTTTTTTATACATTTGTCAAGATTTTAATTTAATTTCTTTATTTTCTTTTATTTTATAAGGTAACTTATCATCTTACAATTTTCCGTCTTATTAATTATTTAACTCTTTTTATATAAAATTGAAATACTAATTTTATTATTATATATACAGGTATTGCTATAAAAGCTCCGATTATTCCAAATAAGGATCCGCCGATCAGAATAACCAGCAGTGTTGTAATCGGGTGAATATTCACAGACTTACTTGTCAGCCATGGCTTCACGATATTTGCTTCAATCCCCTGAAGTACCGTTATAATTATCAAAATGCTTATAAACAGATTCAGTGACTTCGTCGCAGCATATATCAATACCGGAATTATACTTATAAAAGGTCCGATAAACGGTATCAGATTTCCCATTCCTATTATTATTGAGAATAACTGCACATAATCCACCTTTAAAAAATATAATACGACACTTGACAGTGTCCCAATTATAAAACAGTCAAGTAAAGTTACTTTTATATACTTTCCTACTGCATCGTCAATATCTTTCAGAAGCGGCAGTATATATTTTCTTTTGTTTCTGATGAGGGTTTTTCTCAATCCGATTTTTATACTGTCATAACTGAATAAAAGCATAACTGTGAAAATAGGTGTCATAAACATAAAACTGAATAATCCTGAAAATAACGCTATACTGGAATTTATCAGATTCATTGAATTAGAAAATAAATATTCTCTTACCTTCCCTACTACAGATTTCAGGTCAATTTTCGTACCGTCAAGGAAATCATTTATTTCCCTCTGGATTTGTTCCTGATTATTGACAAAATAACTTATCAGCCCGTTAAACTGCTTTATTACCAACGGAAGTATCGAAACTATTATATATAACAAAAACAAAATAAAAACACTCAGAACTATAATAATTGAGAATTTCTTATTAATTTTCAGTTTTTTTGAAAGTATATCTATAAACGGCATAAGACAATAAACTATTATGAATGATGAAATAAAAGGTATCAAAGCACCGATCACTATATTTACAGGCTTTCGTACATATTCATAATTTTGAAAAAATAAATATAGCGACAGCAGTACCAATACCAGTATCACTAATATCTGTCTTATTTCTCTGTATTTTCTCATTTTATACCCCTGACTTATTATTTTTATAATATTCATATATTACTTTTATTACAAGATATACCGGAATTGCTATTAAAGCACCGATTATCCCGAAAAGGCTTCCCCCTATAAGCAGCACCAAAAGGGTAGTAAGCTCATGTATTTCCACTGTTTTACTTGTTATGTACGGCACAAGAAATACTGATTCCAATGTCTGTATAAATACTATCGCCAGTAAAACTCCGATAAATATATTAAATGACTGAAGCAAGGCAAATAAACATGCCGGTATTGCACCTATTACAGGCCCTACATAAGGAACAAGGTTTGTTATCCCTATTATAACTGAAAATAAAAGGGCAAATTTTAGTCCTAATAATGAAAAAATAATATATACTAATGTTCCCACTACAAAACAGTCTATCAGCTTTCCCTTTACATATTTTCCCAATACCACATCTATGTTACGCATTATTACTATAACATCTCTTCTGTCAGCTTCCAGAACACGAAATTTCAGCTTCATTTTCAGACTCCGGTAATCTTTCATAAGTAAAAATAAAAATATAGGTGTCATAAAAATTATACTGAAAAAAGCTTTTATAAGTGAAATCCCGGAATTCAGCAGACTGAATATATATCTGAAAAACCACTCTTTCAGCTTATTTATCACTTCTGATACATCTATACTGGAATGCTCTATATACTTAGAGGCTTTCAGCTGTATTTCGCTCTGATGGTTTATTATAAAGTTTATCATGCTGTTAAACTGGCTTACCACTTCCGGCACAATTGCCAGAACCATAGCAATAAAAATAAGCATAACTACAAAATAAACTATCAGAAAAGCACTCAGTCTTTTAAGATTCAGTTTTTTTTCCAGAAATTCCACTGCCGGCTCAAGAACATAAGTAATAACAAAAGCAAGAATAAACGGTATCAAAGCGCTTAGTATCACATTTAAAAACGGTACAAAATACGGCAGAACCTTTATCATAAGAAATAAACATATCAAACATAAGACAAGTGTAATAAGCTTATCTTTTGCCTTTTCAATATCCATTAAAAATTCCTTTCACTCTTCTTATTAAAGATAAATTCAATAGGTGATCCTTCAAAACCAAAATATTCCCTGAATTTATTTTCCAGATATCTTTTATATGAAAAATGTACAAGCTCAGGATCATTAGCAAAGAATACAAATCTCGGCGGTGCTGTTCCTATCTGCGTCACATAATTTATTTTTACTGCTCTTCCTTTTCTTGTCGGCACAGGATTAACTGCAATCATTTCACCAAGTACCTGATTTAGCACTCCTGTTGATATCTTTTTGTTATATTCTTCAAATACGTCATTTATCTGATCCAGAACAGGCATAACTCTTTGTCCGGTCAAAGCCGACATTGTAATTACCGGTGCATAGCTCAAAAACGGAAGCTCTGCTTTTACCAGCTCTGTAAACTGCTTTACAGTTGTATTGTCTTTTTCTATAAGATCCCATTTATTTATGGCTATTATCAAAGGTTTTTTCTCATCATATATCAGACCGGCCACTCTTTTATCCTGCTCTGTTACAAGCTCAGTAGAATCCAGCATAAGGATACATACATTCGCTCTGCTGATTGCTTTTATTGCTCTCAGCACACTGTAATATTCTACAGCATCGTCTATTTTTGATTTTCTTCTGATTCCTGCTGTATCTATTATTCTGTATTTTCTATTTTTATATTTGAAGTCAGAATCAATAGAATCTCTTGTTGTTCCTGCGATCTCACTAACGATACTTCTTTCCTTATTTAATATCTTATTTACAAGAGATGATTTTCCGGCATTAGGTCTCCCGAGAACAGCTATACTCAGTACCTCTTCCTCCTGAACAGTATTTACTTTATCGAATTTCCCCACTACTGCATCAAGAAGATCTCCGAGATTGACTTTATGCTCCCCGGAAATACCTATCACTTCTTCAAATCCAAGACCAAAAAATTCATAAATTCTTTCCTGATTTTTTATATAATCATCTATTTTGTTCACGGCTACTATGACTTTCTTATCTTTCTTTCTCAAAACAGAGGCCACTTCCTCATCCAGACCAGTTATTCCGTATTTCCCGTCTACAAGAAAGATAACTACATCTGCCTCGTCTATAGCTACCTGAGCCTGATCTTTTATTTTGCTCATAATAAAATCCTGAGTCTTAGGCTCCAGACCTCCTGTATCTACCAGAGTAAAATCTTTTCCTGACCATTCCACATCTCTATATAATCTGTCCCTTGTAACTCCGGGCTCATCTTTTACTATCGATAATCTTTCACCTATAAGCTTGTTAAAAAGCGTTGACTTTCCTACATTAGGTCTCCCGACTATTGCAACTATTGGTTTCATAATCTTCTCCTTTTTTTCCTGTTATGTAATTATATCATATTATTTAGTTTTCTGGGCTAGTTTTTTATATTTTCGTTTATAATTTCTTACAGTTTTTAATTTTATTCCGGCATATAAAAATTCAGCACAACAAACAGCTGTTTCACTGCACAGAATCACCCTTTTCATACTTCTATTTTGTTCTCTCTTTATACTCCTCACCCCATACAGTCATTACGTCAAGAACCGGTTTCAGGCTGTATCCTGTTTCTGTCAAAGTATATTCTACCTTAGGCGGTACTTCTGCATATACTTTTCTTGCAACCAGACCATTTGTTTCCATTGTACGCAGATTTGAAGTCAGTACCTTCTGCGATACACCATTAATCCCTTTTTTCAATTCTCCAAAACGCTTTGTTCCATCCATTAAATCACGTAAAATCAATACTTTCCATTTATCTCCGATTAATTGCAGTGTTGCCTCAACGGGACATGCAGGTAATTCTTTTTTCATTTTCATTCCTCCAAAAGTCTTTATTTATCATAATAGTTTCTTAATGGTAACTATAGCACAAAAAAGTGCTTACTTTACAATTTATCCATACTATTATAATATATCACTATAGATAAAAAATCAAATAAATATTCAGGAGGATAAATTATGAAAATAGCAATCATCGGAGCAAATGGAAAAGCAGGAAGACTATTAGCAGAAGAAGCTTTGGAAAGAGGACACGACGTAACGGCTGTAGCACGTGACAGCAGCAAGATCAACAGTAAAAAAGTCAAAATTATGGAAAAAGATTTATTTAGTCTTACATATGATGATCTAAAAGATAACGATTGTTCTGGTATACTAAAGTTGAAACAGCAAGTGATAGTTTGATAAAATTAAATTATTAAAGGAGCTGTTTAAAAATGACTAAAAAAATAAAATATGATCAGGAATTAAAAAATCATATCATAAGGCTACACTTAGAAGAGGGCAGAACAATAAAGAGTTTAACAGAAGAATATAAACTGGGAAAAGGTACCATAAGATACTGGCTACATCATAGAAGCAAAGAATGCCAAACAAATATTGAAATAAAAAATGAAAATGATTCATATAGAAAAATTATGAAATTACAAAAAGAATTAGCTGAAGTAAAAAAGGAGAATGATTTCCTAAAAAAAGCAGCGGCATTCTTTGCAAAGGAACTAGACTAGAACAGTATATATTTATCAAACTAAACTCTTTAAAATATGGTCTTAGATGGTTACTTAGAAAATTCGCTATATCATCTAATGCTTACTACAATTACTTAAAACATAGAAAAAAAGATTACGAATCAAGAAAACTTAATATTTTAAAAAGAATAGAAGAGATTTACCATCAGAATCATGGAAATCCAGGCTATAGAATGATGCATGACTATTTAAATTTAGAAGGAATTCTCGTTTCAAGGTCGACTGTGTACAGATATATGAAAGAATTAGGAATTAAAGCAATTATTAACAAAAGGAAACCGTTGTATATGAAGAGAAAAGCTCATAAAATATTTGAAAATATAATTAATAGAAATTTTAATGTAGATCAGCCTAATAAACTATGGTGTACTGATTTTACATATTTGCCTATGTCTAATGGAAAAATGAGATATAATTGTACAATTATTGATTTATATAACAGAGAAGTTATTGCTACTCTTAACAGTAACCGTATATCTGCAGAATTAGCTGTAGAGACTTTAAAGATAGCTATGAAAAGAAGGAAGAATTTTAAAAATGTAATTCTTCATAGTGATCGGGGCAGTCAGTACACTTCAAAGGAATTTATAAATTTTTGCTGTAAAAATGATATTAAACAAAGTATGAGTCGTGGTGGATGTCCATATGACAATGCAGTTATCGAAAGATTTTTCAATACATTTAAAAATGAATTTTTTAATTTATATTCATTTAATGACTGTGGAATATTGGAGGGAGTGTGCAAGAAAGTCTGTAAATTAAATCTGATATAATAAAAGATTTGTTTTTCATATATTGATTTATCTATTAAAATATACCTCATAAAAATTAGCATGTCAAGATTGCATCCCTTAAAGGATGCTTTTTTAAAACACCTTTAAATTGGCAGTCTTCCTTCTGTAGTGCTATAGTAAAGTAGGAACACCAAAATCTAAACAATGATATAATAAAAAAAGAAAGAGGTGTTTTGAAA
>NZ_JAMZGM010000044.1 GCF_024158605.1 Sebaldella sp. S0638
ATGGGTTTATTACTCCTTACCAGGCTAGATTCAATTTCTTTGGATCCTAATGTTCCCATTTTGCTTGACCATTACACCCTTCACCATCTAACGGTAATTTCATAAAATAATAATTTGATAAGTTATAAACTGATAGAATTAAATATGTTTTGTCCGATTTTACAAAAAAGATTTTTTTTATTGGGTAATGCGAATTACTTTCATCAAATACCACTACTTCTTTACTTAAAAATTCATCCAATTTATTTGATTCTAAATTACATTGACTTTTATCAATTGACTTATAATTAGTAATATTGTTACTTGAAATTATAATATAATGTAGTATCACGAATACTATCAGTTTTTTTAACATGAATTTTCCTTTCTTTACTTAAAAAAATTGTTTCACCTCTTAATGTTTATCCCAATCTTTCACAAGCTGTGTCACCACTACTGATAATTTTCCACTATCTATTATCCTTGTTCAACCAAATTTTCCCATCTTCACCAACAAACCCAGCTAAACTGCTTTTATTTCCTGCCATAGGATCATTAGCCGAAAGCTCATCATTTGTATAAAAGCCTACTTCAATATCTTTTCCAAACCTTTCAAATAAGTCTCCATACTTATCTTTCATTACCTGCTCTATTTCCTTATCTGATTTCCCGCTCAGATAAATATATCCCGCATTTCTCACTCCTTCTTGAAATCTTTCAGTCTGAAAACTTCTTTTCTCTTTATCAGGATTTGCATAACCGATTTTAACTTTAAAATAAGAGGAGTTGTATTAAAATTGAAATTTAACCACAGAACGTTACAATAATTTAAAACTTTGCATTCAAGTGCTTATTTTTCTTTTGATACAACTCCACATATTACTTTTTTAGAGTTCAATTTTTTATATAATTTATAATTTTAGTTCAATTATATGATGCGCTATTCATAAAAAAATTTATCCAAATAATTTAGTAATATCTTTGTATTAGAAAAATCTAAATTTTCATATTTTATATTATATTCTTTCAAAACTTGTTCAGAAATTTTACTATAATATTCTTTTTCATCATTTTCTTCCATTTCTATGTACTCATACTTATCTAACTTCAATAATTTCAGGTAATTATTATAATAATAAGTATCTTTTGGTTTATCATAATCCCAATTATCAAAAATTTCAGGTATATAAGCTTTTGAAAGTTCTATTTCTGAATCTGATGATAGTTTTTTTATAAACTCTAACTCTTCTTTTGACAGTTTAAATTTTTCATATCTTTCTTTAACTATTTTATATTCTTCCTGTTTATTTTCATTTCTTTTTAAATATGGGAATTTCCCAACCTTCTCTTTCTTTTTTTCTCTTTGAGTAATGAAAACATAAATATCCCCACTCGAAAATATTATTAATCTCTTTCCATCATATGGAAATAATCTATAAAACTTTTCTAAATTATCATCATTATAAGAATATGATAAATTTTTCCAACTATATGTAGAATTTAACTTTTTATCATTTAATTTAACTTTCCAAAAATAGCTCATTGTAGACATGAAATAATTATCTATAGAATAATCAACAATAATATTATTCTCCTCTTTTATTTCTCTAAAAATATTATTTTTATCAGAATAAGAAAATAATTGAATTATAAACATTAAAATTAATAATTTTATCATTTTTTTCATTTAATAGTCCCCCCTTGGTGTGATGTTATTTTCTATTCTCAACCCCACTCATTAATCTTATTATTTAATTTGCTGTTAGGAGTACCTACAGTATTGTATTCTTATTGTTTCCTAAACCCGCCAAGATTAACTATTTCCCCACTTATATCCACTTCAGGTAAATTAGGAATCTTAATATTGATATCATATAGATTTTTATTAGAAGAATTCTTATTTTTTTGTTCTAACATAAATTTAGAAAATTCGCTATTATTATTTAATATCTCTTTTTTTACATTATCATAGTCTACTTCTTCTTTAAATCTCTTTTTTCCGTTACTATCTTCATATATATAGTATGTCATAGTACAGAATTAATTCATGTCCATAAGAAATAAATGTAGGAACTTCTTCTAAATCTCCTGGTTTAACTAAACCTGTTTCTGAATTTATTCCATTGCTCACGTAATATGTATTTTTTTCTTTTTTATTTATTTTATTGTTATTTAAACAATTTCATAAAAATTCCACTTGTATGTACTTTCATTCCAAAACATTATAAATACCCTGATAATGTAAAATCAGTCTAAGCTCAATTCTCTTTAATTAATTTATTTAGTACTTTTCTGTCATACTTTTCAAAATCCTCTTCCGAGACTTCAAATACTTTATAAATTATCCTGTAATATCTCCCGCCTGCCGGCTCTGACCAGACATCCAGAACATAATATTTACCTGCTTCCAGATTGCCCGACAACTCACCGTCATACGTTATACTCAAAGGTCTTTTTACCTGAAAAGTATGCCTTCCCGGTGCGATATAGACCCTGTCTCCGTTTACTTTAAATTTTGATTTATTAATTTCAATCAAAGTAACATCCTTAGATATTCCTAAAACAGCAACTTCTTCTTTAGCCAGATTTTCTGCTGTCGGATGAACCAAAACCTTATTTGTTATCTTCTTTGCATTTAATTGAAATGATAATACTAAAATTAAAATTACCAAAAAAACATTCTTTTTCATATTTTTCTCCTTTATTTTATTAAAACTTCACCCCAAATGTAACATAAACCTCATCTTCTTTTCTGTTCACATATCCTGATGCCTTATCCGGCTTAGTATATGCCACGTCAAAATTAAATATCTCCCCGTAATACTTTATTCCAAAGGCAAAACCTCTCATATATCCGTATCTGTACACATCATGTACCTCATTATTCCAGCTCTCTCCAAAATCATATCCTATATACGGAGAAATATTCCCCACCTTTGGTATATTCAGATTATAGGCAAACTCATTTTTTACATAATATCCCTTGTCGCCTGTGATAGAATCTCCTTTATATCCTCTTACTGTGTACTCGTCTCCCATACTTATCTTTTCACTTCCATACAACACATCAGGACTGTACTGACCCACTCCCACAAGTCTGTAAGTAAATCTCTGTTTTCCTATTGCTATTGGTTTGTACCAGTTCACATTAAGATTATATTTGTCGAATTCTCCCTTTGGTTCATTAGCTTTCTTCCCTGTATCATCTGCTGCCCTGAACCATGGAAGACCTCTATCGTAAGACACATCAAAACCAAGTATTCCCCCGAAAAGTCCTCTGCTGTAATTTACTCCTATACTCCCTATTGTAAGCCTTCTGTCCACAAGCTGGACATCTTCAAAATAGTTCTGATTCGCCTTTAATTTCAGCCCTCCGTTTATACTTATCTTACTCATTTTATTTCTGTATACCACTCTGTCTGCATTCATATTAAACTGCACTGACTTACCGCTTGTATCATAAAGACCATTGTATCCTTCTGTACTGCTTCTGTAAAATGAGTGGCTGTAACCTGTACTAAATGTCCAGTATCTGTAAGGAACTGAATAATTCACAGACCAGTCCTCAGTAAATTTTTCTGGTTCAGCTTCTTCACCATTGGGTAAAGTTCCGCCTCTGTATATCTCCCCTGGTTTCAAAGAAGTTCCCCCGCTCGAAGTATCTCCTCTTGAAGGTCTTCTATTCCTCCCTCTCTGATAAGAAGCATACAAACTGTCATTTATACCAAGCAGATTATCCTTTGTCCCGTCAAACTTCACACGGTCTCTTCCTGTAGTCTCATCACCGTAATTATTATATCCTATATTAAAACTATAGCTTCTGCTCTGCTGATTTTCTATCTGAAATACAGAACTTCCCACTTCAGAACCCGGTGCTATTTTTATTTCCACATTATTGCTCTGTAATCTGTTAAATTGATCTGTTGCCTGTTCAGTATCCTGTAATCTCAAAATATGCTTTTTATTCTTAGGGACTGACATAAATATTTTTACCCTGTCAAAAAATTTGTTTTCATTAAGCTGGGCACCTTCTACAGTACCTGGTATTGTAATTATCTTTATTGTACCTTCAGTAAGGTTTTGTGTCTCATCCAGCTTAACTCTTGTAGTAATATATCCTTTTTCTATATACTTATTATTAAGGTCTGTCAAAAGCTTGTTTATATCTTTGGCACTCAGCTTTCTGTTCAGATATTTTTTAGTTACCTGTTTTATTTCTCCCTGTGATAACAGCTTATAGCTGTCCTGAACCTCTATTTTTCTAATAAAAAATCTCTGTGAAGTGTCCACCTGTTCATCAGGCTCCACAATCACAGGTTCTTTCCCAAAACTTTCATTTTCCAGCTCTTTCTGACGTCTTTCCAGTTCCTGCTGCCTTCTTTCATTTTCAATATTGGCGTTATTCCTTTCTATTGTGTCTACTACCCCTGCTGAAAATGCCATGCTCCCTATTATCAGAACCATCAATATCTTTTTTCTCATCTCAATCTCCATTTCCTATAAAAAAATAGGAAACATGTATAAATTTACATATTTAGTAATTATTATCATTCTTAATTCAATTCCAAAATTCAAATCATATAAAAATGAATACTTAAATCATTTTTATGTTACTTCTGTTTAGTTATTTTTCTGTGTTGCTTTGAATTAAATGTCATATATTAATGTTTGATTCTTTTTACTCTAATATCTAATTTTTACCTGCTGCCTATTAATTATTTTATAATTCCTTTTTTTACCTTAGAATTATAACTCATAACAATAAACTTGTCAATTGTTTAATAGATGCAAATTTGTTTATTCAACTAATTCAAAATACTGACAATATTGATTTGTATATTTCATTTTTAGCCGTTTTTTATTTTATCACTGATAAACTCTGCTTTTTAAGCATAAAAAAAAATAGCCGTTTCCGACTATTTACTTTTACATTTATTATAAAACAGGAATTTTCCTGTCTAAAACATCTGTTAAATATTTACCCCTTTATCTATCAGCTTGCAGACTGTAAAATAAAAGACAAAAAATATTCCTAAAAAGATAATAAAAATTGGAATAACAGGTATCGGAATCATTTCAAAATATCCTCCGCCGTATTCGGGTATATATATAGGAACATTCATGCTTATTGCTTTATAAAAAAGAAGAGTCCCTATATTTGCTATTCTGTCAGCATTAAACTGTAAATAAAGCTGAAAAAAGAAATATATTATACGTAAAAAAATCGTAATTCCAAAATACATCAGAAATGATGAAAGAATCTTATGTTTAAAATCAATAACAGTAACATTCAGTGTCATTATCAGATATATAAAAACCATATGAATCAGCTGGCTCATAAAGATGTACAGCAGTACCAGAAACATCAGCAGAGGATTTTTTACCAAAAATTCCATAACCATAAAAAATTCATCATTTTCTCTGAAAAGTATCGCTAAAATCCCTGATACAGAAACCAAAATCACCATAAAGTATATAAAGTTTCTTATAAAATATGCCAGAAGTTTTGAAGCTACGATCTTGTATGATGAATTAGGTGTAGATAGCGTAAGATATCCCTTCTCCCTGAAGAATTCATCTGCGAGATACATTATCCCCTGTACGAAGTTAAATACTCCGCCCACAGCTATAAGTATATACGCCATACCCACCACAAGAAAAATACTCAGCATAAGAGCAACAATCTGATTTTCATTTCCCGAGTTATTAAATGCGTCAAAGTCTATAAAAGAACACTGTACTGCTATTATAGCAAAAGCTACTACAAGGCTGATAAGGATAATCACATATGGAATAATTCCTTTTCTCAGTTCATATTTCATTAATTTTTTAAACATTTAAGTACTCCTTTACATAGTAATCTTCTAATTTATGATTTTCCAGATCCAGACTTGATTTTTCAGTATCCAGTATTATTTCACCTTCGGAAATAAATAAAATATGGTCTATTATATCTGCTACATCATTTACGAGATGGCTTGTTATAATAAGGATTCCATCTTTATTCATCAATGTTTTTATCGTATCCAGAATTATTTTTCTTGATACAGGATCAAGTCCTCCCAGCGGCTCATCCAAAAGATAAAGCTTTGCATTTCTGCTTATTGCCAAAGCCACTTTGAGACGGGCTTTCATTCCTTTGGAAAGTACATTTATTTTTTCATTTTCCTCAAGCTTCATCATTTTTATCAGCCGTAAGCATTTCTCCTCATCAAAATCAGTGAAAAAGTCTTTATAATACTTTACAGCATCTTTTATCTTCATCCAACCGTAAAAAATCTCCTTATCTGAGATAAATGTTATATGATCTTTATTTTCGTATGTGAACTCCACACCATTTATCAGATACTCGCCCGATGTTTTTTTGTTATACCCTGCCATTATTTTCAAAAGAGTTGTTTTTCCTACTCCGTTTGGTCCGAATAAACCGTAAACCTTTCCTTCCCGAAGTGTCAGACTGATATTTCTTAATACCCTTTTATTCCCGAAACGTTTTTCTATGTTTATTAATTCTATCACTTGCTATACCTCCTGTGCTAATATGTACATTTTCTTATTTCTGATTATATGCAGCCATAAGCTGATCAGCATCTTTCCCGTTAATAATATCGTCTATTAAGCTGTTTACCCTGTCCCTGTTCTCCTTTAACACTTCTTTTTCCTCATCGCTAAGCTTTCCAAGAACATAATTCACCACATCTATTCTTCCATTCGGACGTCCGATTCCGCATTTTATTCTGACAAATTCAGGTCCTATATGGTTTATTATGGATTTTATTCCGTTATGTCCTCCGGGTCTCCCGTTTTTTCTTATCTTGACACGCCCAAGTTCCAGATCCATATCATCGTATATCACGAATAAATCACTTGCGGGATCAAGTTTATAAAAATTTACAGCTTCTATTATTGATTCCCCGCTCAGATTCATAAATGTAAGGGGTTTCAAAAACAAAGCCTTCTTTCCCAGTTTATTTATCTCTGCTGTTTCACCTTTAAACTTTTTTTTATAATCTCTGCTTGTGAACCCGTTTTCTTTCAGATACTCATCTACATAGATAAATCCTACATTATGTCTGGTCATTTTATAATTTTCTCCGGGATTTCCCAAGCCCACTATTAGTTTCATCTTTTTCTCCCTGCTAATTTTACTATTTGTATATCTTCCATGATATTCTAATATTTTTCATAAGAAACAGCAAGATATTTTTCTATTTTTCCTTAATTTTTTCAGTTACCTTACATGGAATCCCGTAAGCCACCACATTAGCGGGAATACTCTTAGTTACTACACTTCCGGCTCCTATTATTGAATTTCTCCCTATTGTTACACCGGGACATATTGTAACTCCTGATGCTATCCATACTCCGTCTTCTATTACTACTTTTGCCCCGAATTCTATATTTTCTTTTCTCTCCCGGGGGCTTTTCGGATGACTGGCTGTTGTTATTGTAACATTCGGCCCTATCATAACATCATCGCCTATTATCACTTCACACATATCTATTACTATAAAATTATGATTAGCAAAAAAGTTTTTCCCCACTGTAATATTTTTTCCGTGAAAACATTGAAATGGAGCCCATATTTTTATATTTTTAAATTCTTTTTGAAAAATTCTTACAAGAAGTTCTTCCTGCCCTTCTTTGTCGCTTGGTCTCAGCTTGTTATATTCATAACAGAGATCCTTTGTTCTTGTTATTTCCTCGGATATTTCCGGCTCTTTAAATAAATAATGAGGCAGCCCCAGCAGCCTTTTTTCTCTTTCAGTCATATGAACACATCCTCTTCAAATATTTTTGCATTTTTACTGCAAGATAACTAATCATATAATAAATAAAAAACTCTCTTTAAATAAACATGATGTTCATTAATAAAGAGAGACTCTTTTTAGACTTTTTAGGATTTTTAGATTATTCTGCTGTTGTAGCCGCAGCCGCTTCAAGATTTACTTTTTCTTCTTCAAATTTCTTAATTATGAAATCTGTTAGTTCATTTCTTAATTCCGGAGTTATTGGATGGGCAATATCTTTAAATTCACCATTTGGCATTCTTCTTGATGGCATAGCCACAAACAGCCCATTTTGTCCTTCTATAATTTTCAGTCCATGAATTACGAAACTCTCATCAAAAGTCACATCTACGTACGCTTTCAGTTTCCCCCCATCCTCTGCGCCTCTTCCTAATCTTAATCTGATGTCTGTTATTTTCATGCTACAGCACACCCCTTCTCTAGTTGTATTTGAAGTTTTACTTCCATATAGTATACCTTATATTTTTCAAAAATCAACCTTTTTTTACCCTTTTTTTATCGTAAAATAATTTTAAGTTATTGAATTATAAATAAATAAAAAATCAAAAGAATTTGTTAATTGGATATTTCAGGGGGATCCCACTCATTTTTTAAACATTTGTTTATTTTTTGTAATTTATACCAGTCTGTTCGTTTTCTTATAAAAAACATTTTTTTTATCAAGTTTGCTTGTATCAAAATTTCCATTTTCACAAAAAGCAAAAAAACAGCTTCCGCTCCCTGACATAAATATCTTTTTAGACAAGGCATCTTCCAATTCATTTTTCAAGTCTCTGAAACTGCTGTCTTGCTTAAATATAAGCTGTTCCAGTGAATTTTCTATATTTTTTAGAAGCTGGGCTACATTGTTCTCTTTCAAAGCTCTTATTATATTCGAAATATCTGCCATTTTCAGATCTTTTTTATTGTCCTTGTAATAACTGTAGACCTGTCCTGTTGACATGCCTTGCTGCGGTTTTATAAGAAGTATCTCTGATGACAGATTATTTTCTATCTCTTGGATTTTCTCACCTATTCCGGTTACTCTTGCACTTTTATTTCTTATGAAAAACGGAACATCTGCTCCTACTTTAAGAGCTATTTTTTCCAATTCCTCACTAGTATAAAGTTTATACTTGTCATTCAGTTTTCTGAGTATAAATGCGGCATTGGAACTGCCTCCGCCAAGCCCTGCTTCATGCGGTATTTTCTTATCCAAAAATACTTTTATTTTTTGTCTTGGGGTATTAGAATTATCAAAATACAAATTATATGCTTTTCTTACTATATTTTTTTCATCTATTGGTATTCTTGTATCGCTGACTTCAAGTATCAGATCTCCTTTTTCCCCGTAGTCTTCATATTTTAGTACATCATTAAAATCTACCGGCATCATAACCATATCCAGTTCATGATAACCGTCTTCTCTTTTTTTCAGGATATTTAATCCTAAATTTATCTTACAGTTTGAATATATCATGATGAAAGCACCTCGATGTAATTTTCTATATCTTCTTTTCTCAGATTTTCTGCAGGAACTTCTTTTACTCTTATTTTTATATTTTTGTTAAAATATTTTATATCGAGTATGTCTCCTGCCTTAACACTGTAAGATGATTTCTTTTCCTCGTTGTTTATCTGGACATTCCCATTATCAGCGAGTTCTTTTGCAATTGTTCTTCTCTTTATTATTCTTGTTACTTTAAGAAACTTATCAAGTCTCATTGTTCTTATTCTCCTAACGTATTAATTATATTAGATGAAATTGTTAATACCTTTAACTTGGAAATCTGGGCATCCAGTTCTTTTTCTTTTTCATTAAGCTGATCTTGAATAGAATTTATCCGTGTATTTTCTGTATTATATTTTTCACTTAATGCTGCCAGTCTTTCCTGCTTAATCTTTTCTATACTTTCTTTTATAAAATTTTCCTGTTCGCTTGTTACAGAATTATTTGAACTGATGTTCAATATATCATTATTATATGATAATTTTGTCTCAATTACAATATCCGAAATATCGGGAAGAAAGTTTATCTTTGTATATCTTATATCTGCTGTTATTTTATCTTTTTGATAAAGTATATCTTCTGATAATTTGTCTCTTGTTACCAAAATTTTATAAAGTTCTGAATTTTCGGCTTTTGTTATTTTATAAACAGCATCTTTACTTTTATAATCCACAACGCTATCTCCCAAAGCAGGACCTGTATTAGTTATTTCTATTTTTTGATCCTTATTTGTCAAAATTATTTTTTTTGCAGATATATTGCTTTCATAAAAGTCTTCTGCCACTTTAGCCGTTTTCAGCGATATATTCAGATCACGAAGTATGTCTCTTCCTCTGTCTATAAATGTTATTTTTTTTATATTATCCACATTTCCGGCTTTTATGGTATTATTCAATTCTTCCAGCTGATCTGTGTATGCATTCAATGCTTTTGTATTCTCACTGTCCAGTTCTGCTGTTTTTTCATTAATCAGAGTTTTTTTCTCCAGAATATCTTTTTTTATTTTTTCTGATTTTTCTGAAATTTCTTTTAATTTTGCTATTTTAGTATCCAGATCCTGTGTCTCCGAAAAATCTTTTTTCAGTCTTTCCAATTCTTCAAGCTGTGTGAGAAAATCAAAATTCAATATCTCATTTGTACTTGATTCAAGGCTGGAAATATCCTCTGATACATTATCTTCTGTTCCGGGTTCCGCCTTTTCAGCCGGCACCTGTATTTTGCTTATAAATTTATCAATATTTTCATCAGGAGCAGCGAATAATGTATTAAAATCAACATTGCTAAACTCTATTTCACTAAGATATATCTCTTTATCGAACATATTTTCAAAAAACTTTTTCAAACTTATTGTTGCACGTCCGGGTCCCATTTTATTTCCGTTTATGGAAATATTATCAAATGTTATCTCACGCTTCCCAAGAGAGAATTTAAAGTTTTCTATCTGTGTTTCTTTAGTATTCAATTTTGATTCTATTATCTTTCCTGAAAAAAACAATACACCAATTGTAACAACTATTAAAAATAGAATCAATATCAGCAGATATTTTAATATTTTCATTCTTATACCACCACATTTCTTAAGATAAGGTACTAATGTTTTGTCTAACTAACATTCAAATCAACCTTAACTATACAATGTCAAAACTTTTGTACCTGTTCATATGTATTCTTTGATTTTAGCCAAGGTGCCAGTATTCTGTCTAACTAAAAATTATAATCCTAACTGTCAATGTCAAAACTCCTGTACCTGTTCCTAATAAATTATTACAAGTATTATTAGAGCGGGGCCAATCAAAAATCCTTTTGCCAGCCCCATTCCATCTTTATTTCATTGTGTTTATTTTTTCTCTGCTGCTGCTTTGTCTGTAGCTGCTTCTTCTAATTTCAGCTGATCTATAGAATTCAGATCATATTTATCTACTATTTCTTTTTCTATTTTAGCTTGTTCTTCTCCAATTTTTTTCTGCTTTAACTGGAACGCGATATTTTTCTTAACATCGTCATATTTTACTACTTCACCTTTTAATTCTTTTTTGTTTACTTTTACGATTACTGCAGTGTCTCCGCCTAATACTACAAGACTAGGTACTACTTCATTAACCGGTCCGTTTAAAGCTGCGTCTCTGATCGGTGCAAAATTTGCTCCTAATTTATCCAATGGAAGCGGTCCTGTAGCTCCGCCGTTTGCTGCTGATGTTTTATCTGCCGAGTATTGCTTTGCAAGGTCTCCGAATTTGTCCTTATTCTGTTTTGCTTCTGCAAGAACTTTATCTGCCTGTGCCTTTTCTTCGTCACTTCTATATGGTAAGTAGATCAACTGCAGGTCTGCTATATTATCCTGTCTTGTAAATGCTGCTTTATTCTCATCATAGAATTTTTTAGTTTCTTCATCAGATATTTTTATGTCTTTTACTTTATCTTTCAGAAATAATCCTGTAAGTAAAGTATCTTCCTGTAATCCAAGTGCAAGTTTATAGTCCTTAGTAGCTTTTAATTTTGCAGCTTCCGGTGATAAAGCTATTGCTTTATAAAATGCAAGTTGTTTTATTATAGCTTTTTTCTGCGCTTCAAGCTGCTCTTTTGGAACCTGCTCCAGCATTTCCGGATCCATACTTTGATTTATAACAAAGTCCACTTCTTCTTTGAATACCTTTACTTTTTTATCTTTTGATTCGTAAACTACGTCTCCCGAAGCTACTCTGTTGCTATCCCCCGTACAAGATACTAATCCTAGTAATATCAATAATCCTGCTAGTGCTTTTTTCATTGTTTCCTCCTATGTTATTTTTTTTAATAATATGTCTTTGTTTATTTTTAACGTTTTTCTGTTTAGTCTGCTATCTTCCAATAATAGCATATTTATGAGCTCTTGTGAAATATTTTTTGAAAATTCTATTTCTAAAACATTGTCTTTTTCCCTTAATTTTTTTATATTATTATTCTGGGCAAATATCTTAAGTCTCATATAATCCACAAAACTCCCGAATTCTTCCGGAAATTTACCGAATCTGTCCTTGACCTCTTCCAAAAGAGCGGATAGATCCTTTTCATTGTTCAGCATTATAAATCTCTTATATATATTCAGCTTTTCGTCAGCTTCTATATAACTGTCTGGTATGAATCCCTTGTCTTTCAGCTGTATATTAACATCAGGCGCTGTTTCCACATAAGTTCCTTTTTGGACTTCTATCTCCTTTCTCAGCATTTTTACATAAAGGTCATAACCAAAGGTTTCTATCGTCCCGTGCTGCTTTTCACCGAGAATTTCCCCTGCACCTCTTATCTTTAAGTCTTCCAGTGACAGCTGCATTCCGCTTGCTGTAGCGTCTTCTATATTATCAAAAGTCTCTTCTCTCTTTTTACTTTTCTTTGTAGAAATCAAACTTTTTATAAGATAACAATAACTTTGTCTATCGCTTCTTCCAACCCTTCCACGCAGCTGATATACCTGAGACAATCCTAACTTATCAAAGTTTTCTATGAAAATAGTATTTACATTTGAGATATCTATACCGTTTTCTATAATTGTCGTAGCCAGAAGTATATCGTATTCCCCGTTTTCAAACTTTTTTATTCTTTCTTTTATAAGTTTCGGAGGAAGCTGTCCGTGAATATATTCTATTTTTACAAATTCAGGAAGCTGGCTTTTCAGCTCTTTCACCTTATCTTCCATAAATTTTACATTATTGTAAATGTAAAAAATCTGTCCGTCCCTTGCCAGTTCCTTAAGTACGGCTCTTTTTATATCCATACCCTGTTCCTCTATAATTGTTTCTATAGGAACCCTGTTTACAGGAGGTGTCTCTATTACCGAAATATCTCTGATTCCAAGTAATGTCAGATTCAATGTTCTCGGTATAGGTGTAGCTGTTAATGTTAGTATATCAATTTTTTCTCTTTTTTTCTTTAGTTTTTCCTTAGATTTTACCCCAAATTTCTGCTCTTCATCTATTATCAATAAGTTAAGGTTTTTAAATTTTACATCTTCACTAAGAACTCTGTGAGTTCCTATGACCATATCAAGAACTCCCGTCTCTAATTTATGAAGAATTTCTTTTACTTTTTTTGTATCGCTCAGTCTTGATAAATTTTCTATTGTCATTGGATATTTGGCAAATCTTTGTTTAAATCTTTCGTAATGCTGTTCTGCAAGAATAGTAGTAGGCGTCAGCAAAGCCACCTGTTTTCCGTCTACAATCGCCTTAAAAGCTGCTCTCATAGCTACTTCTGTCTTTCCGTATCCTACATCGCCGCATATGACCCTGTCCATTATTCTTTCCGATTCCATATCACTTTTTACATCTTCTATTGCACGTTTCTGGTCTTCTGTTTCCACAAAAGGAAATTCCTCTTCAAATTCCTCCTGCCAGACTGTATCTTTGGAATACACGAATCCTTGGTTTGATTCTCTTATAGCCTGAATTTTTACCAGTTCCTCAGCGAATTCCCTTATCTCTTCCTCGAGTTTCTTCTTTTTATACTTAAAGCCTTTAGTTCCCAGCTTATATACTTTCGGCTCTTCGCCGTATGAAATATATTTTTCCAGTCTGTCCAGATGCTCTATGGGAATAAATAGTATATCTTCATCAGCATACTTGATTTTCAGGTAATCCCTGTTATTCATCTGCTCTATCCCTTTATATTTACCCACTCCGTACTGCTCATGGATTACATAGTCATCTTCCCTTATCTGATTCAGGTCTTTGTATTTTATCTGCTTTTTTGTATTTACTTTCTTTTGTATTACTACTCCGTCAAGCTCTCTTTCAGTAAGAACAAATTTTCCGTCTGCGATATACCCTTCCAGAAGCTCTTCTTCTTTGACCTTTATTTTGGTTCCCTTAAATGCTTCTTTTAATTTTTTCGCATTTAAAGTGTGAATTTCCACATCTGCTTTTTCAGAAAGCTTTACCAGCTTTTCCCTGTCCTGAAAAGTTTTCAGCTGTTCATGGGAAAAATTCATCAGATTTATAATTTCGCCTTTTTCAAGAAGATTCGTATATCTTCTTCTGATCTGATCCTCATTATCCCTGTTAAGCAGAATATATTCCTCTATCTTATACTCTATCAGCTCGTCATTTTCCAGATACACAATTACATTCTTGTCTTTTATCTCGTCAAGAAGCTCCATAAACTCAAAACGCCCCTCTTGGGGGATATTAGAATATATTTCTATTTTATCTGTTTTTGATATTGACTTCTGAGTATCTATATCAAAGAACCTTATACTTTCCAGCTCGTCATCAAAAAATTCCATTCTTACGGGATTCTCGTAACTTGGAGGAAATATATCCACTATGTCTCCTCTTTTACTCCATTCTCCCTTTCTCTCCAGCATATAATTATAGTTATAATTATTCTCGGCCAGAAAATCAGAAATATCCTTTATGCTGTAGCTTTTTCCTACCTGAAATTCTTCTTTTCTGATATCTTCAAAAAATGAACTCAATGCTATCTGCAAATTTACAAACATCAGATATTTTTTTTCATTTTTCAGAATATTCAAAAGGTTTATATTTATTCCGACCATATCTTCAGTATTGCTGGATATATTTTCAAATAAATTCAGATTTCCTTTATAATTTTTATCAAGAGAGTAATGATAATTTTCCAGATTACGGTTAGATGTGGAAATATAAATAATTTTTTTGTTTTTACTATTTGATAAAAACGACGGGATACTTCCTCTATAGAGTTTGTTCATACTTATTTCTATTTCTAAATCTTTCATTTTTTTCCTCTAAAACTTTCTTTTTTTTTGTTTTCACTATATAATAGTCTATAACTTAACCGGAGGTATACAAATTATGAACCCAACATATTCTTTTTCATATTATAATCCTGAACATATTATAAACCTTATTCTTTGTTTGGTTTTGGGACTTATAATTCTAGGAATTCCGAAATATACAAAAATAAACGTAAATAAATTCGGCACAATATTAGGCTGCCTGATTTTATTTTTAAAAATTTTTGAAACTGTCTACAGAATAAAATATGAACATTTTTCACTGCCTGAATCACTGCCGCTGCATTTCTGCAATTTTACAATGATTATCTGCGGACTTTATCTTATTACAAAAAATAATATTTTATTTAATATTACATATTTTTTCAGTTTTGGTGCTGTTATGGCGCTGATTTTACCAGGTGTTAACACTTATTACCATCAGTTGTTTTTTGTCCTTTTTATGGTCAGCCACGCTTCTGTGGTAATCACTATGCTGTATGGTTTTATATGGTTAAAATCAAAGCCGACATTCAGCGGAATGACGGTTTCTATTATTACAGTATTACTCCTTTTTCTGACTTCATATTTATATAACAACAAATTTGGAACGAATTTTATGTTCTTAAAAGTCTACATCGTTCCGTTTCTTGATTTTATAAAACCGTTTAGTCTTTATATAGGAATATTAATAACTGCCTTTATTTTGATAATCATTTTATTATACATCCCTTTTCGAAAAAATAAAAGAGGATAATTTAATTTTTTTATCTTTTTTGAATATAAAAAATAGAAAATACGGGATTTTATCCTAAAAAAGCTGATCTTTTATATTTTATGATTATTATTTTTTCAATAATATATAATTGGAAAAAACAGTTTAATATGAGATTTTTCAATGATTGCAGTTTACTTAATTTTATAATAAATAAAAAAATAAGAATAAAAAAAGAGTATTCTAATTGTATGTGACTATAATTAACACATACCAATAAAAAGAATATTTTTCTTCATAACCCCCTTTTACCGTCGGTTTCATTCCGGCGGTTTTATTTTATCTTTCTTTTTTAGAAATATTTTCTCTTAATATTTTTATTTATAAAAAATTACTTTAAATAATTTTCAATAACTCAAAGTACACTCAGGTTTTCACAGCTTATTCCAAAAAAATATTTTTATATACAAAAAATAAGAATAAAATAAGTTTATTCTAATACATTCTTCTTATAATTAACACATACCAATAAAGAATATTTTTCTTCATAACCCCCTTTGCCGTCGGCTAATACCGGCGGCTTTTTATTTGTCGTTTTTTGAAAAAACAAGACTTAGAGGTGTGTTAAATAACCATTTTTCCGTTTCCGAAAGTCTGAAATAATATTTTTTACCCCAGCTTGAAACTGCGATTATATGATCCAGAACTTTGCCGCTTTCACTATCCCTTATCTCGGAAATCTCTGTTACAGTCACCCAGTGTTCTGTGAAAGGAAGTCCCCTTCCCCAGCCGAATAAAAGTATTACGGGTCTTTTATTCAGAAGATTTTCTTTTATAAATTCACTTTTATCACTGAAAAATTTTGCTTTTTTGAATTTTACATTGTATCCTGTACGTTTTGAAAAATTTCGTGCAGCTTTTTTCAATCCTGATTCAAAAAGACCGAATTTTAGAAAAATTCTCCCTTTAAAATCATAGATATCTGTCATTAAACTGAGAAAATCTTTTTTTGATGAGGTTTTTCCGTCATTCTGATAGTTGTGATATGCAAAACAGTTCGCGATAGATACAAAACCGCAGCCGATTTCCGAAGCTTTTTCAGCTCTTTTTTCGTCCCATATCCGTTCTTCGCCGTCCAGTCTGTACCATTCCTGCGCTCCGCCATAGTATTCATCTGATACTATTTTTTCAAAGTCCTCGAGCTTTATAATATTTCCGTATTTTTCATTGTTTTTCAATGAAATTTCCGTATATCTTTTTGTAATGTCTGCATTTCTAAATATTTTCAGCATTTTTATTCACCTTGGGATATATTTTTTATGGTTATATTTTATCATATTTAGTGTAGAATTTTTTATTTTCCCGTCTTTGTTGAATTTATAAATTCAAATACAATTTTATATCATTTCATATAATTGTAATTTTTTGTTGCAAATTTTCTATCCAATCTGTTAAACCTGTATTTCTTTCATTAAAATCAGAAATTATCGATTTTAGAAACATGACAACAATTCTAATAAATTCCATTCGATTTACTCGAAAACTAGCTTTTTCTGATAAATAATAAATATTATATTTTTTATAAAATTCATTATTCCAAGATATTTCAACATCATTCTCTAATCTTCTAAGACACACTGAAGGAAATACAGCACCAGCTCTGGTATTTAACCATGTATGCCGAAATATCCATCTGCTGTTTGCCCCAAACCATAATTCTTCTTCCAGTTCATCCGCTTCAAATTCATATACTTTTTCCCAAATATCATTCATATTATCACCTTCAACTGGCAACGGGTAATCATCATACCCAATAATATATTCAAAATTTCCACATAACCATTCTATAATATAGTTTAGATGTCCTTCATGCTCAAAAGTTTGACTTTCACATTGATATTTACATACATTTATTCCATGTATCCAAAGTCTTATACTCCCCCAAAAATTATTTTTTTCATTTTGCGGTTCATTTTCTAATGCATACTCAAAAGCAACTGTATTTTTATCACCAATATTTTTATAATTCATAAGCTACCTTTTCTGTTATTTATTTTTTTATATATTTTCTCTCAAATATTTTAGATCAGTCCCCAATAATTTAATTTCCAGTAAATCTGAATATTGAAGGAAATGGTAAAGCTTCAAATTTAAATATTATACTCCCTTTATCAAAAAATTCTGGTGAATATCTGACTTTAGACACTAAAAACATTAAGTCTAGTTCAGTAAATATAAATCTAATATATTCAGGAATATGCTCTATATCTTCTTTACTAATAAGAATTTTCTGTTCGTATCCTTTTTCAAATAATTTTTTTCTCCAATATGCTGTTTGACTTATATCAAGGGCAACATCATCAATATTTTCTAAATAAAGTGTGTATAAACTTTTTTCATTCATTTTTATAAAGCCCCCCTTCTTTTCCCTGAATATAACGAATAACATTTGATTTGTCTCCATCAAATCATAGTGCCTATATACATTTCAATCCACTAAGTATACATTAAATGGTTTCGCTTTTCCCTCTACCATACAATCTTCAACTTCTTTTTCCCACCATGGTAGAACAACTTCTTCAATATCTTCAATTATCATTTTTTTTAATAAAATATCTTTTTTAATAAAGTTACCAAAATTATTAATAATTAAAATATATTCTTCACTTTTAAGCCATTCTAAATCACGTATCCAATCCAAATATCCGTCAAATCCCGTAACACTATAGGGAAATTTAAATTCTTCAGTCATTATATCCAGAAATTCTCCTTTATCTTGAACAAAATCTCCATCTATCTCTACAACAAAAACATCTTCTTTTTTTCTTAATTTTTTCTTTAAATCATGCATCTCTTCTGAAGAAACATAATAAATTTTATTTTTCATATTTACCTCTTTTTATTTTAAATATAATAAGTTTATTGAACTAAGAACAATATCTTTTGATTAATTTCTATAATAAAAATTCTTTGTTATCTAATCTCATTATTGTCCCTCTAAAATTATAACACTACTCCACATTTCGAGTATTAAGTTTCTGATAAACTATCTAATGTAAAAAAGCCGCTCACATTTGATTTTACTAACCCTGACTTCGTTTAGAATATTTTACTATGCTTAAATTTAATTGTCAATTATTTTAAAGGCTTAAACAAAATCATCAAACAACAATATCTCCACATAAAAACTTCTTCAAAAACTGTACCAATATGTAATAGTTAACCAAAACACCACCCCTAAGAACAAGAAAAGCCTCAAATAAGGTGTTTCTAAGTAAAGTTCTCTATAATTAAAGCATACCAATAAAGAATATTTTTCTTCATAACCCCCCTATGTCGCTGGAAGCATTCCGGCGGCATTTTTTTATCCCTGTTATTTCATCTCTTTCTGTTCCACGTGAAACCACAACATTTCCTGTATTATAAATCACACTATAAAACATAAATTCCAACAATCATTTTTACATTTCACAAAAAAATATATATAATATTAATAAACTAAATAAGAAAGGTTCTGATTATGACTGATATTACAGATGATAAAAAACGTTCAAGAGGACTAATAAATGAAAATGAAATAACGCCATATCTACATTTAACGTCAACGGAAATCCATAAAATGCTACACTCTGAAAATCCTGTCATGCGTTCTATAGCAGCAGTATTATTCAGAAAGAAGATAAATATAAATGACAGCAAAACTGCACATATTCTGGCAGAAGCCCTAAAAAAAGAAACAAAGCTGTATACACGGCTGGAATTATGCCGCACTTTGGAAAGCGGGGGAATTAAAACAGCAGAAGTAATGTGTGATTATCTGGGTAAAATAGGAAACAACCAGTATCATACACTACCTGACAGACCATCGTTGAAAAAAAGCTATCCCCTGCCTCGTGATATTATTGCACGCAGTCTTGCCAGAATGAATCCGGTTATTCTTCCTGTACTGATAAATGTTTTAAAAGAAAATAACGAGCAGCAAATATCAGAAATCCTTGATGCCATTGGTTTTCTCATATTTTATAATTCTATTGAAGAAAAAGAAAAAATAAGCAGAGAAATTATCATACAATTTGAAAAGTATAAACATAACCCGCTTATTCAATGGAAATGCATCACATGTCTGTCTGCTTTTTCAGACAGTAACTGCACAAATACCCTCACAGAAATCATCAACAGCAGTACAAATCCCCTGTTTGTAAGTGAGGCAAAAAGATCACTAAGCCTTATCCAGAACAGGAATATAATAATCTAGGGTTACTATAGTTTCCCCGTCTTTTTTGGGATTGGAAAAACGTTCATCTGTATAGACTTCACATTGATAAAAATTTTTCCAGTCTACAGTATAACCGTTATTTTTTACAGCACTAACGGTAAGTTCATGCCCCTGTGAGTATATTTCATATTCCTCACCGGTTATCTGCGATTCGGCAATTATTCCTGCCGGCAGTTCAAAGCTGTCAAATCCGTCAGGAACTTCCGCTGCCGCTGAAAATATTATCCCTATGAGATACCTGATACTGCCGTCCTCCTTAAAATCATACATAACTCCGGCAACACCGTCAGGCAGATCAGTGAGATTTTCTTTATTTTTACACAATTCAATCAAAGATTGAATACTGCCGTCTGCAAAAAACTTCCCCCATGTCATGGCTATATCATTACTCATAAGCTTTGTATCAATAGCACGACCTATGACCTTATACGGTCCAAATGATTTAAATTCAATATTTATAAGTTTTGCCGTTTTCAAGTTTCCTTTTTCTATTCTGTATGCTTTGTTTTCTCCAGAAGACGGACTTAGAAAAAATAAACGTTCAAATAACTGCGGTTCTTTTATTCCCTCAATTACTTCCGTTGGAGTAGCATTATGATGCATTTTAAAAGCGCGGGAAAATCCCGAATGTGTATCATATCCGTAACGCACGGCTATATTTATAATATTTTCCCTGTTTTGCCGAAGTTCCATTGCTGCTGCTGTCAGTTTACGCCTGCGTATATAATCCTGCATTGATATTCCCGCAATATATGAAAACACACGTAAAAACTGCTGAAAAGAGCAGCATGCTATTTTTGAAACAGCTTCTTCGTCTACTTCGTCACAAAGCCTCTGTTCAATATAATCAAGAACCATATTTACCCGTTTTGTATTATCCACTATCTTCACCTCCTGCATATGTTTATTATATAGAATATCCAGACTCTTTGCTGTGCATATCATGTACATATATGAAACAGTGTAAATTTCACCATATTACTGAGCATTTTCCCAGCTTTTCAAATTTATGATAACATCATTATGATCTTCATATGTTTCTGACAAAATCTTTTCAATTTCGTATATTACACTTTTATTTACCCCGTTTTCTTCTTTGGAAGAATCAGAATCCATTCTCATCCAATATATCAAATTCAATATTATGGGAATTCTGTTCTCTTTTACTATTTTCAAAAATTTTTCATAAGAACTCTCCATAAAAAAAGCCAGCTCCCTAATCTGTTCATCCGGCAGTTTGTTTTCCAAAGCTGTTTCTTGAAATGACATTCCTTTATATTTTTCTCCATAAAATGCATTTATTATTTTTATTTTACCGTTAAGGCTGTTATTAAAATTATCTGTATCTTCTGCCGGTATCCAGTATTCAAGATGTGTTTTATCCCCCACCTGCTTTATTTCATAGTCTTTCATATAGTCATCTGATATTTCAAATTCCAGCATATATCCAGAAAATCCTGAATTCTCATCTTTCAGATTCCACATAGTTCCTATTTGCTCAGCATAACCGTAATTTTCCACTATATATAGTATCGGCTGCCATACCTGTCTGTCTGGAAATTTTTCAGATTTAAAGTTCAGTATTTTTACTAACTCCTGTAAGCCTACAGGTCTGTATAATTTCATATTTTCCTCCAATTATTTTTTTATATAATAGTATCTTTTTTATTATCCATTTTACAAATTTTACTGTACTACTAATAATATTCCTATTTTAAATATCATAAACATACACCAAAATTCCCTTAATTATCAAAGTTTCCATAATAACAGGCTCAATAAGCTCCCATTTTCCGCCTGCAAGTCCGCAGCCTATTCTCGGCATATGAACACTGGCATTTATTTCCAAAGCATGTTCAGCCACAGAATAAAGACATTCCCGTATAGCTTCATATCTCACAGGAACCCCTTTTGATCCTCTTTTCATACCGCGCTGCCCGATCATATTAGCAACTGTAATATATTTTTCCACTGGAATAAACTGAACCCTCCCCAAAGCAAAATCATTTTTGCTCCTGTTCCTGTGCCATGCACGATACTCGCTTTCAGGCTTATCCCATCGTTTGGATATTTCCAAAACAAAGCCTTTTCCCCAGCCGCCCAGATCATTACAAACATGGGCAATAATCTTATTTCCTTTAACACTGGGAGCTGTGGCATCACCTTTTAAATAATTTATTTTCATTTTCCACACTCTCAAATCTTTTTATATTATTTCATATATTATTTTTTTACCTAATAATAACATTTAATTTTATTTCTGTGAATTCCTTTTTCACAGGAAATAACGCAAATGTCTGTATTCTACCCAATACATTTTTTATTGTATCCCCTATTGACTAAATTTCAAATCAGGGTATAATAAAATACCAAATGTAGTGTAAGGCTCATTTGGAGCATAAATTGTGCCTAAATATGTTTTTTTTATTAACTTTATATAATAAACAGACAACAGAGTCTGTTTTAGCAGTCGAAGTAGCTTGCTGAGAAGTATGATTTTCATACTGAAATTAGCATGCTATTTTTTTTTATCCAAAACCAATAAAGGAGATGATTATGGGGAAAAACCGTATTGTTATAATTGACGATGAGCCTGTCATCCGTATGGACTTCAGGGAAATGCTCACTTTGAACGGATATGAAGTAGCCGGAGAAGCAGCTGATGGTTTTGACGCTGTGGAATTATGCCGGCGTGAAAAGCCCGATCTTGTGATTATGGATATCAAAATGTCTGTATTTGACGGTCTCAGCGCTGCTGAAATCATTCTTTCCGAAGAACTCTCAGACTGTATTATTCTTGTCTCTGCTTATAATGATAAAGAGTTTTTCAAAAAGGCAAAACATGCAGGTGTTATGAATTATCTGATAAAGCCTGTAAGGGAAAAAGTTCTTATTCCCGCAGTGGAAATGGCTCTTGCAAAGAGTCAGGAGATAAGAGCCATGAAAAACAAAATGGCAAAAATGGAAGAACAGACTAAAAATGCAAAAATAATAGAAAGAGCAAAGCATTCTCTCGCAGCCTCATCAGGTATTTCCGAAATGGAAGCTTATGAAAAGCTGAGAAAACTGAGCATGGACAAAAGATGTTCCATGGCAAAAATCGCAGAATCCATCCTAAGTCAGGATTCTGCAAAAATTTATACAGAAAAAGCCAAAGTTTATCTTATGAAAAAATACGAACTTTCAGAACAGGCCGCTTACCTGCGTATAAAACGGATGAGTACCGAAAAAAAACTCTCACTCTCTGACGCTGCCGCTGAAATATTAAACAGTGCAGGAAAGTAGGTGTTATTTATTTTAAGGGAACTTTGTAAAAAATATACAGACCTCGACGACAATGATATTGCCGAACTGGAAGATTATGCCAAAAAACTGAAGATTTTCGCAGAATTTACAGATACTGATCTTTTTATAGACTGCATTATTCCAAACAGCAACTATGCCGTGGTGGTTTATCAGCAGAGACCTGTAGACAGCCCTACATTATTTAAAAATTCAGTATTGGGAGTTATTGTGGGTATTGATACCGAACCGGCAGTTATAAGGACATTAAAAACGGGAATTACTTCAAAAAAGCTGAAAGCTTTTACTCAGGATAAGAAATCTGTTTATGAAACCGTCGTCCCAATTCCGAATTCTCACGGGAAAATAATCGGAGCCCTTGTAAGCGAGCATGATGTTACTAAACAGGTAAATCAGGATAAACAAATAAAGCTTCTGGAACAGACCCAGAAAAAACTCAGGGATAATCTGGAATATCTGAAAAATAATCCGGAAATATTAACAGAACACATTAACCAGTCCGTGATTATTTTTGATCATAACGGACAGACTGTATACGCGAATCCTGAAGCAAAAGCCCTGTATAAAAAACTCGGCTATATTGAAGATATACAGAAAATTCATATGGAAAACCTTATTCTTGATGAAAATCACTATTGTCAGCTGAATGAAAACAGAAGCGGCTTTGAAAATGAAATATCTATTGGAGATCTCACACTGAAAATAAGGTATGTCTGTCTTAGTTTAGAGGGAAACAACTGTACTATGATGATCATTACCGATATTTCCGAAATGAGAAATAAAGAAAAGGAACTCATACTAAAATCTGTGGCTGTAAAAGAAATTCATCACCGTGTAAAAAATAATTTACAGACCATTGCCAGTATACTTTCTATGCAGGCACGGCGTATAAATGATTCTGACATGAAAAGAATCCTGAATGAAAATATTTCATACATTGACAGTATTGCCGCTACTCATGAGATTCTTGCAGAACAAGGTTTTGAACATATTGACATAAAGGAACTTATAAAGAAATTAAGCCTTGCGATTCTGAATTATTCATCTTCTGACAGTAAAACCGTAAAAATTGCCGTAAACGGCGATACAGTTTTAGTTAATGCAGATACGGCATCCAGTGTTATGCTTGTAATAAACGAGCTGCTGAGCAATTCGCTGGAACATGGATTTCGTAATAAAAAATCCGGGATTATAAATATCAAAATTTCCAATGAAGGAGTTTTTGCGATATTTACAATTACAGATAACGGAGACGGATTTCAGCAAAAAACAAATTTTGAATCACTTGGATTAAATATAGTAAAAGCAATAGTAAAAGATAAACTTAACGGAAAATTCCGTATTCAGGCTGAAAAAGAAGGTACAAGCACTGAATTCAGTATTAAAATTAAATAACTAAAATACAACAGAGTATTTTATAAAAGGCAGAATAGCCGCTCATATCCCCTAAACAGGATATGGCAGTTTTATTCTGCCTTTTTTATTTTGAAATTTAAAAATAATGAATGTTTAAAAAACAACAAAAAAAGATTTTCTGAAGTTTTTTAAACCGTCATAAACACGGTTAAAATAAAAATATTATAAATAAAGGAGAGACTCATTATGGAAAAGAAAAAAATCGCAATTTTAGGCGGAGGAAACGGAAGTCATATGATGGCTGCCGATATGAAGGTAAAAGGACATGAAGTCCGTATGTATGAAATGCCTGAATTCAGGGAAAATGTTACGCAGTTATTTAATACACAAACAATAGAAGTTTCTGGTATAATGAAAGAAAAAATCAAGGTAGATATGGTTACAGACGACATCAGAAAAGCAGTGGACGGGGCTGACTATATTCTCGTGGTTACACCTGCATTCGCACATAAAGGTTATGCAAATCTCCTAAAAGGCAATGTTACTAAAGATCAGATTATCGTAGTTTTTCCCGGGGCTTTTGCCGCACTGATATTCAAAAATATCATTGGTGACGATAACTGCCCGGTTATTGCAGATGCCAATAACCTGCCTTATGATGCAAGACTTACTTCACCATGTAAAGTAACACTTTTTGGAAGAAATAAAATAAATATAGCATTTCTTCCGGCTGAAAAAGGATCGGAACTTATTGATACATTAAGAGAAGACCTGTTCCCTTTTGAAAAAATATATACTGACGTTCTGGAATGCGGTCTGGGAATTGTCAATCCCGCATTACATTCAGGGCCGTGTCTGTTAAACATCAGTAACATTGAGTCTCCGCATGTTAATTTTTATCTGTATGAACACGGCTTCACTCCTTCTGCTGCAAAAATAGATATTGTTTTGGATAACGAAAGAAAAGCTGTAGGAAAACAGCTTGGTTATCATCTTACTCCAATAGAGGATTTCAGCGGGCTTGATGAAGGGTACTCATGGCAGGAATTATACAGAGCTACACATGGTGCTATTTCATTAACGCCAATTTCAGGGCCGAATGACATAAATAACCGTTACCTTACTGAAGATGCGCCTTTTGGTCTGGTTCCATGGAGCAGTCTCGGGGAAGCGGTTGGTATTCCTACTCCTACTATTGATGCAGTGATAAGTCTTTATAATATAATACACGAAACTGACTGGCGAGAAAAAGGTTCTACTGTAAAAGACCTCGGACTGGAAGGTATGGATCTGGAAAGCATAAAAAAATACGTAAAAACCGGGAAAAAATAAATACATAATGTTTAGATAAAGCTGCTTAATTAAGAAATTAATATAAACAATATTTAAATCAAAAATTGCATTTTATGTGCCGGCTGTGAATTACTTGACTTGCCGTATTTGGATTTTCAGCCTAAGACACAGGTTATTTCAGAGTCGGAAAAAATATAAATAAAAATTACTTATTTAGCAAAGTAAAATATTTATTTTTTTCCGGCTCTGCCCTACAAAAATATTCTTTTCTCAAATACCGGAGGTATTTTAATGAACGAACTGTTTCGTTGGAGTAAAGTATTCACTTTTGCCGGAGCAATTGTTGCTTATCTGATTGATTCAGGTTTTGCATCCGGTCAGGAAGCACTGCAGTTTTTTACTGCATTCGGCCCGGCTGGGTGTTTTGGTGCTGTTATTATCACACTCATTTTATATGTCTGGTTCAGTTCGGTTATTATGGAGGACGGACGAAGACTGCAGCTTGATTCTGCAAATAAAATTTTTACTTATTACTGCGGAAAATATATTGGTAAATTTTTTGAAATTTTTACGCCAATTTTCCTCTTTCTGGTATTTTCTGTTATGATTGCCGGAGCCGGGGCTACACTTAACGATACGGACTGAACCCCCAGATAGGAAGAATTCTAATGGCTGTTATGGCTCTCGGCACTGTTATAATGGGCTTGGACGGACTGGTAAGCATTGTATCCAAAATCGGCCCTGCTATTATTGTTTTTGCAATAATCGTAGGACTCGGGAATATTATTATGAATCCGTCAGGTCTTGCCAAAGCAGAGGAAACAATGGCTGCCGTTCAGGTTACCAAAGCTGCTTCAAACTGGCTGATTTCCGGAATAATATTTCCTGCAATGGGATGTATTATGCTGGCTCCTTTTCTGGCACAGCTTGGAAAAGAAGCCGCAAGCAAAAAAGAAGCCAGAGCCGGCGGTTTTCTCGGGGGATTTGCATTTGTTACCGCTGTTATGATAATGGCCTACGGACTTATGGCAAGTATCGGGGATCTATATAATAAAGACGTTCCGTCACTTTTTATTGCAGATAAAATGTTTCCTGCAATAGGTGTTCTTTTCTCTTTTATTTTATTCGCCGGAATTTATACTACAGCTGTTCCTATGCTCTGGCTCAGCTGTAACAGATTAATTCCTGACGAAAAAGATAAAAGGTTCAGGATTCTTGCATTAATTTTGACTATTATAGCATTTATAGGAGGGCAGTTTTCTTTTTCTGCACTGGTAAATGCCCTTTATCCTGTTTCAGGTTATTTTGGAATTATTTTGATGCTCTGTATACTAAAAACCCAGTTAAAGAAAAAAGAAGTACCGCTCACAGAAGCCGGTATTTTATCTGAATAAAGCTTAAAACCGGGATTGTATTCAGTCCCGGAATACAAATAAAACAAGATACTAATAAAGTATTTCAGCCCTTTAAAATGAATAAGTTTATTTACAATCCATTTTTAAATTAATTAATTTAAACGCAAAAAATACAGTTTCTTTTTTAATAAAAAACATTTAATTTTATTTAATGATATTTTCTAAGATTATAAAAAGAATTTTTCAAGATTATTCTAAGATTTATTTCTTATAATTAACACATACCAATAAAAGAATATTTTTCTTCATAACCCCCTTTGCCGTCGGTTTCATACCGGCGGCTTTTATTTTATATTTTTAAATTAATAAGTTTATATACTATTTTCTAAATTCATTATTTAATTTTAAAATAAAAAAAATTATAGTTTTTTATAATATGTACACTTATTATTAAACATTTTAAAAATTTTCATTTTTTTGTATTTTAACTATATCCCTCCAATCTTTTATTTTTCAGGCACTTCTCGACTATTGTCCCAAAATATATTATCTATAAAATATAAAACTAAGTTCTATAAAAGAATATTCTAAGCTGCTTTCATTATAATTATCACATACCAATAAAAGAATATTTTTCTTCATAACCCCCTTTGCCGTCGGCTTCACACCGGCGGCTTTTTATTTCTTCATAATATAAAAAATAATAGATACTCGCTGATTTTACAGATATCTAAATTATACACAATGCATATCCGAATACTGAATATTCTTTTTTCCAATTTTCAAACTAATTTATTTAGTTTTATCTGAATAACCAATAAATTTCATCATATTAAATATAAATCTAAGCTTTGAAAAAGAGTCTTCTAAGCTGGTTCCATTATAATTAACACATACCAATAAAAAGAATATTTTTCTTCATAACCCCCTTTTACCGTCGGTTTTATAATCGGCGGTTTTTTTATTAACTTAACTAATTTAATATTTATAAACAAATTTCTTATCAACACCTTTTAGTAACTGTCTTTCCTGAAAAATAATTGATCTTTAAATAAATATTCTAAGTCTATAAAAAGCTTTAAATAAGGATTTTCTAAGACTATTTTCTTATAATTAACACATACCAATAAAAGAATATTTTTCTTCATAACCCCCTTGCCGTCGGTTTTATACCGGCGGCTTTTTATTACATCTGTTTTTATATCAATTTCAATTTTTCAGATATATGGATTTTTCTTCTGATTTGCATTTAATTTGCACTATTTCATTGACAAAATCCTCTATGAATGATAAAATATTTCGATGATTATCACATTTTCTTGCCGGGTTTGGATAGGGTGCCTTAGCTGTAAGGTTTGTCCAGATCAGGAAAATGGATGACAAAAACCAAAAAAATTAGGAGGAACAAAATGGCAGTAGTTTCAATGAAACAATTATTAGAAGTAGGAGCTCACTTCGGGCATCAGGCAAAGAGATGGAACCCAAAAATGAAGCCGTATATCTTTACAGAAAGAAACGGTATCCATATTCTGGATTTACACCAGACTTTAGACTCTACAGAAAAAGCTTATAACTTCATAAGAGAAGTTACATCTGAAGGCGGGAAAGTTCTTTTCGTAGGAACGAAAAAACAGGCACAGGATGCTATAAGAGATGAAGCTGTAAGAGCCGGAGGGTTTTATGTAAATAACAGATGGCTTGGTGGGTTATTAACTAACCTTAATACTATCAAAACAAGAGTACAAAGACTAAAAGACCTTGAAGAGATGGACCAGAACGGTACACTTGACGAATCATATACTAAAAAAGAAGCAGGACTTTTAAGAAAAGAAATGGCAAAATTATCTAAAAACTTAGGTGGAATAAAGGACATGAACAAAGTTCCCGCAGCACTTTTTGTTGTAGATATCAAAAAAGAATTTCTTGCACTTGAAGAAGCTAAAAAACTTGGTATTCCTGTAGTAGCATTAATTGATACAAACGTGGATCCGGATCTTGTTACATACAAAATCCCTGCGAATGATGATGCTATAAGATCAGTAAAATTATTCTCAGAAATAATGGCAAATGCTATAATAGAAGGAAATAACGGACAGGAAGCTGTTTCAGCAGATGCTGATGCTGCTGTATCAGGAGATATGCCTGTTAATGAAGATAAAGTAGCTGTGGAAACAATGGCTGAAAGCGTTGAAGAAGCAACTGAGTAATAAATATAGGAATTATAATCTTAAAGAAAACGGAGGAGTAAAAAAATGGCAGTAACCCCAGCTTTAATTAAAGAACTAAGAGAAAGAACAGGAGCAGGAATGCTTGACTGTAAAAAAGCTCTGGAAGAAAACAACGGAGATGTAGAAAAAGCAATTGACTGGCTAAGAGAAAAAGGAATTGCCAAAGCTGCTAAAAAATCTGGAAGAGTCGCAGCTGAAGGACTTGTTTTTGGTGCAGTATCTTCTGACAGAAAAAAAGGTGTTATCCTTGAGTTTAATTCCGAAACAGACTTTGTTGCTAAAAATGACGAATTCAAAAGTTTTGGAGAAAAACTTGTAGAATTATCACTAAATCATGATGTTACAAGCGAAGATGAATTAAGAGCTATTGAAATAGAAGGTAAAACAATAGATACAGTAATTACTGAACTTATTGCAAAAATAGGTGAAAACATGAACCTTAGAAGGCTTACAGCTATAAAGACTGACGGCTTTGCAGAGACATACATCCACCTTGGAGGAAAAATAGGAGTATTACTTGATGTAAACGGAGAAGCTACACCTGAAAATATAGAAAAAGCAAAAGGTGTTGCTATGCATATAGCCGCTATGGATCCTGGATACCTTTCACCTGATCAGGTTACTACAGATGATCTGGAAAGAGAAAAGGAAATAACTAGAAAACAGTTAGAAGAAGAAGGAAAGCCGGCTAATATAATAGAGAAAATCTTAGAAGGAAAAATGAGAAAATTCTATGAAGAAAATACTCTAATTAAGCAAAAATATGTCAGAGATGACAGCGTGTCTATAGAAGACTTTATCAAACCTTTAACTATTAACGGATTTACAAGATTCAAAGTAGGAGAAGGAATTGAAAAAGGTGAAGTTGACTTTGCAGCTGAAGTTGCGGCACAAATAGCAGGAAATTAAAAATAGGGGTAATTCTACCCTTATTTTTTTGAGATATTTAGGAGGTTTTATGTTAAAATATAAAAGGATATTATTAAAATTAAGCGGAGAGGCGCTTGCCGGTAATCAGAAATTTGGTATTTCAAGCGAAGTTCTTGATAATTTTGCAAGACAGCTGAAAGAAGTTCATGATCTTGGTGTAGAACTGGCCATTGTTATTGGCGGAGGTAATATTTTCAGAGGTATTGCTGGTCAGGAACAAGGCTTTGACAGAGCTACAGGAGATACACTGGGTATTCTTGCCACTATTATGAATGCCATAGCACTACAGAATTCAATAGAAAAAATGGGTGTTCCTACAAGGGTACTTACTGCTGTACAAATGCCGGAAATTGCAGAGCCGTACATCAGAAGAAGAGCAATAAGACACTTAGAAAAAGGAAGAATTATCATTCTTGCAGGAGGAACAGGAAATCCTTATTTTACCACAGATTCAGGCGGTGCATTAAGAGCGCTTGAAATCGGTGCAGACATTCTGGCAAAAGGAACTAAAGTAAACGGTGTTTACGACAAAGATCCGCAAAAGTTTGCAGATGCTGTAAAATTTGATAATATCAGTTTTGACGAAACTTTATCTAAAGATCTCAAAGTAATGGATGCTGCTGCTTTATCACTCTGCAGGGAGAATGACCTTCCTGTTATTGTATTCAATATTCTTGAAGACGGTAATATTAAAAGAATGGTAAACGGCGAAGAAATCGGAACAATTGTAAAAAATTAAATACTTTATATTAAATATGGAAGGTGAAAATTATAATGGTAGACACTTTTTTAAAAGAAACTGAAACCAAGATGGAAAAAGCTGTAGAAAGTACAAAGGACAAATTTGGGAGTATAAGAGCAGGCAGAGCCAATGTTTCTATGCTGGATGGTATCCATGTAGACACATACGGAGCTCCAAGCCCTTTATCACAGGTTGGTACATTATCAGCCCCTGAAGCAAGGCTTTTGACAATTGACCCATGGGATAAATCATTAATTCCTGCTATAGAAAAAGCAATACAGCAGGCTAATCTGGGTCTGAATCCTTCAAATGACGGAAGAATAATAAGACTTTCTGTTCCTGAGTTAACTGAGGAAAGAAGAAAAGAATATGTAAAAATGGTAAGAAAAGAAGCTGAAGAAGGTAAAGTCGCTATTAGAAACATCAGAAAAGATGTAAATAACAAACTGAGAAAATCAGAAAAAGACAGCGAAATAACTGAAGATGAATTGAAATCAGGAGAAGACAGTGTACAGAAGTTAACTGATAAATTCACAAAACTTGTTGATGAAGCTTTGGATAAAAAAGAAAAAGAACTTACTACAGTATAAACTATCATCAAATCCCTGCTTTTTTAGCAAGTATGGGATTTGATTTTTTTATAAGGCGGAGGTAATATGGAAAATATAAATGTTGAATATGACAAATTATATTATGGATTTTCTGCTGTTTTACTGAGCTATTATAACAAAAACGGCGAACCGTGCTGTACAGTCAGCCGTTCTGTTTTTGTTCTCGGAAATATGCTTGTACTTGGCCTGCCCAAGGCATCCAGTGCAGCTGAATTCATAAAGTTTTCCAATAGTTTTTGTGTTAATATCCCTGAAAAGAATCTGATTCGTGATTTTGAAAACAGCGGCGGCGGCAGCTTTGATGTAAACAGATTTTATTCGCAGAATTTTTTATACACAAAATCTGACACTATAAATGCCCCGCTTATGGATATATGTAAAGTTTCTGTAGAGTGTGAAGTTCTCAGTTCACATGAAGATCAGAATTATATTATTATTATCTCAAATATAAAGTCAAAAAATATCTCAAGAGATCTTCTCCATAATGACGGATCATTTATGGGGAGAATTCTTGAGTCTTTATAAATTATTTAAAATAGAAAAGAGACTAACAGCTAAAAACTGATAGTCTCGAATTTAATATGAGCCTGTGATAAAAAGTCTGTAAATAAAAAAATCTTTTTATGATAAACTAAAAACAGGAGGACTTTATTAT
>NZ_JAMZGM010000045.1 GCF_024158605.1 Sebaldella sp. S0638
CATAATAAAGTCCTCCTGTTTTTAGTTTATCATAAAAAGATTTTTTTATTTACAGACTTTTTATCACAGGCTCATATCTATGTTGATACTCCTAATATCTATACTATTCCCATTATGCCAATTTTTAATTCATCTTCTTTTTTTATAAATGCACCATATAAAATCGGTGATCTGGTTGTTGTAGCTTTTTGCCAGCACTCTCTCGAGGGAACAATTGATTCTGCGGAACAGGTAGAACCTGTTTCAAAAGATCGCTACTCTCTTGATGATGCGATTATTATCGGCAATATTACAGCACAATACACTGATCAGTATCCGGAAGATTTATCAATTATTCACAAGGAAAGTGGAAATTATATACGTTTTACTAAAGATGGAAATATAGAAATAGCTGGTAATACTAAAATAAATGGAAACTTAGAAGTCACTGGAACTGGAAATTTTGATGGATTACTAAACTCTTCTGAAGATGTTCAAAGTAACTCTATCAGTTTAGTTAATCACACTCATGGAAATGTTCAGTCTGGATCAAGTGATACGGGGGTGCCTAAATAATGAAAAGTAACGAAAGCTGGATTATGGATGATTTTGGAGATGTTACAATAAAAAAAAATATCATTTTAACAACTCCGGTACAAACAGTATCACAGCGTTTACAAAATAAAATTGCTCTTAATTATGGAGAATGGTTTTTACATAATCAGGAAGGAATAAACTGGTTTGGAAATGGTGATATTGAAGGAAATATTGGAAGAAAACTTACAGAATTAATTCTTGATTCACAAATACAAGAATATATCAAACAAGATAAAGATGTATCAAATATTCTAAAATATGAAACTAATCTTCAGGAAAATGGGAATTATCAGATAAATATAACCATTTATACTAAAGACAATGAAATAATAGAAATTTAAAAAGGAGGAGATATAATGGGGGCAATCACTCCTATCGGATATAAAAAAGAAACATTTTCAGAACATCTTGATAATATTGAAAAAAGATGGAAAGCTCGTTTGGAAGATGACCAATTTAGTTTTGACTTTAACACCCCTGAAGGGATTCATAATGAAGCCCTTACATATGAAATAACTTCTTTGGATGAACAACTGCTGGAATTATCCAATATGTTCAATATTGACGGCGCTAAGGGGATATTTTTAGATTATTTACAAAAACTTCTTCCTGTAGAACCAAGATATACAGGCAAAAAAGCAAATGGCTTAGTCATTATTGAATCTGGTACTTCACAAACAATTCCCAAAGATACAGTTATAAGAGCAGGAACTCTGGAATATAAAGTCATGGAAACTACAGTTATTAATCAAAATAGTAAAGAAGTGTATGTTATGGCTTCCGATACAGGTACAGAGTACAATATTCCTGAAAAAAGCATAACTAAAATTGACGGATTTCAGGTTTTGAATATTTACAACCCATATGCATTCACAAATGGAGAAGGCTTAGAAAGTGATTCAGATTTTAGATACAGACTTAAAAATGCCAAAAATAAAAGTGCAACTGCCACATATGATGCAATTAAAACCGCTCTTTTAGACCTTGATGTAGTTAATGATGTAATTATTCTGGATCCTAAAACTACTCCTGCTACTGCTAACGGTACTACAAAAATAATTGTGGACGGAACACCTGACAGAAAAATCGCAAAAGCAATTTTAGATACTCTGGCAGCAGGAATAAACACAATTGCAGATTCTGCTTTGGATTATCATACAGAAGAATTTCTAATCACTAAAAAGATCAAAACTGCTATTACTTACAATATCCTGAAATTTAAATCTTTAAAAATAAGAGTTGAAGTTCTTGAGGTAAACGGTGAAAAAGATAGTAGATGGACAAAGCCTATTCAGGATGAACTGATAAAATACTGTGATTCTCTCGGTCTTGGAGAACCAATGACATATAACGAACTTCATTCAGAGGTTAATGGTATAGATGAGATCAGATATGCCAAAGTATACGTTTTGGATAATTCTGATAATCCCAATGCAGATTATCAAATTTATAATCTGGAACATAAATTCGATATTCTTGATACACAGAAATATAAGTTAACCAGAAGTGATATTGAGGTAGTTTATGTATAGAGATGATAAGTTAAATGAAGTGCTGGAACGATTTCCGCACATGTATAATATAGACATCGGAAGCAACAATGAGTTTTTGATAAGTTCTATACTTGAAGAAATCAACAATCTGAATCAGGCCGTTTATGAACTTGCTTTAATGTTGAATGTTGATGAGGCAGAAGGTATCTGGCTTGACCGTCTTGGTAATATATTTGGTGTACACAGAGACTCCGGAGAAAATGATGATATATACAGAATCAGCATTTTACAATATTGGCTGATGGTAAGTAAAAATGCTACTTCCGAGGTTCTGATGAAATTTTTGTTTTACATAATTGAAGAAGAGGACCTCTATGTTTATAAAAAGCAAAATGGACTTATTCATATTATTATCAACAAAAACAAAGAAAAAGAATACAGACATCTCATTGAAAAAGTTTTGCTAAACATAAAAGCCGATGGTGTTAATTTCAATTTTGAGTTCAAACATAGAATTTTCAAGGAACATTTTGTTTGTGGAGCTACAATTTGCGGTTGTGATATGTTTAGAATTGAAAATGAAGAAATCTTTGTGGATAAACTTCTGGAAATTAAACGAAATGAAACAAATCTTACAGAATCTGGATATGACTCAGGAATGGAGGGAATAGATGGCGTATATTAAAAAAGTTCATGACTGGAAAGGTGAGAACCTAAGAACTTACAAAATAACTAATGCTTCTGATATAGAAGTTGATGCCAGTAAAATAGACTGGCTTGGTGAAAAGTATGCCGAACAGATCGGTACTACTCTTGATGAAACAATTATGAACAGTATTCAAAAGAATGGATGCTTTGTTGTCGGTTCTGAACATGATATTGTCAATGATACAGAATTTTATAATATCACAGGGTTTGACGGTATCAAAGAATTTGGAATCTTTGATAATTTGAATATAAAATTCAAAGTTGATGTTACTAATACAAAAGAAAAACCTTTTATTAAGCTAAATGGTAATCTTTATGAACTTGTGAGAAGAAATGGGCAGGATTTGGTGTCGCTTTTCAAAAATGAATTAGTGAAAAATCATGTATATAATGCTGTTTTCAGAGAAAATAAATTTATTGTGGAAAATGCTTCACTATTGGCTCAAGAAGAAACAACTGGTCTTATAAATATTAAAACTATTAAAAATCTGATAAAAACTGAAGTTCCTGATGCTACTGAAACTACAAAGGGAATTAGTTCCTATACTAACATTATTGATTATATTGACAGTAAATTCAGCAGATTTTTCACTAAAATTTTTCCTGTTGGCACTATTTATACTACTGTTAATAAGGACTTTGACCCGAATATAACACTTGGTGGTACTTGGGAAAGATATGCCAAAGGGCGGACTTTAATTGGTGTTGACACAAATGATGTCAGCTTTAATGCAGGTGAAAAAACAGGTGGTGCTCAGACTACTACTTTAGGTGTGGGAAATTTACCTTCTCATAATCATAATGTTCAAGGGGCTACAGATGCTCAGGGGAATCATTATCATATTGTTAATGATCACTCACATTATGTCCCGCCGCATACACACAATTTGAAAACATCCTCTGGAAGCAGTGTTGGTCCAGAAGCAAATATTGCTGATGATGCTTTTCGATGGTCTCAACCTAATTTAGCTCCATGGAATTGGGTTACTGAGGCTTGGCAATTTCCATGGACTTATCCAAGTGGAGATTGCTGGACCCACGGCTCTGCCCCAGGAACAAACTGGGCAGGCCAGCACAATCACTGGTTCAACGTAACTTCCGGTACAACAGGAAGCAATCAGGCATTCTCAAATCTAAATCCATATATAACAGTATATTTCTGGAAAAGAACTAAATAAAAGGCGGTGAATAATGAATAAAATAATCTTAGCTAAAAACAGAAAAGTTGAATTTCCTAAAAGAATAAAACTTACTGAACCTGATACTCTCGAAAATTACATTTATGATCTGGAATTTGATCCGGGTCTTGTCACAGAACCAGGAACAAACATTGACGCTAACCTTGTTAACCTTCTCCAAAAAAATTCATTTATAGATGTAAAGTGCAACACTATTTCCGAAACAGAAATAAATTCTAACCTTGAATCTGAATTGGAAGGAATCACTGAATTTACAATTTTTCAAGGAATGAAAATAATTTTGGTCTTAGAAACTGCCAGCAGCTTTAATAAACCAATACAACTGAAATTCAAGGATACTGAAGATGAAACATCTGAAATTCCAGTAAAAATTTATAATAACGGAGCTTTGGAAAATGTCAATAATCTTCCTGTCGGAATATATCAAATGATCTACATTAACGGAGCTTTTATACTTATATCCGATACTTCTTCAGGCGGCGGCAGTTCAAGCGATCTTTTATATGATGAGGATGTTACCTTTGAATCACAGAATCAAATGGGTACAGTTGAAACCGAAATATATATTCCTAATAAATACACTTTTATCAATATTATCGTTCATCAATTTAATGGAAAAAGAGGAAATATATTTTCAAGAGAGCTTTTAGAAAGTCAGGATGGTCAATTCTTTAATTTACTTCCATTCGGATACGATGACTTTACAGTTAGCGTAAATACTAAAAATAATTATTTAGTTTTACAGTCTTACTATGCTCTCAGTACCATCACTCATCTAAAAATAGAAGGAATAAAGTAAAATAGAAAAGGTGGAAAACAATGAATAAATTAATTTTAGCTAAAAACAGGAAAGTAGAATTTCCACGAAGAATAAAACTTACTGAACCAGACACATTAAATAATTACACATACGATCTGGAATTTGATCCCGGTCTCATTACAGAGCCCGGAACAAATATTGATGCTGACCTTATAAATCTTTTACAAAAAAATACAATACTGGATTTGAAATGTGAAAAAACAGAAACCACTGAGGTAAATACAAATCTGGAAATAGAAATTGAAGGGATAAATGAATTTTCTGTATTTCAGGGAATGAAGATAATTCTCCTTATGAAAACTGATTCCTCTTTTGAAAAGCCGCTGCAGCTAAAATTTATGGATAACAGTGAAGAAAATGGAGAATACCCTGTAAAAATCTATAATAACGGAACACTTGAAACTCTGAATAATATGCCAAAAGGAATTTACCAGTTCATTTTCATAGATGATTCATTTATAGTTATTTCTTCAGGTGCCGGGAAACAAGAAGAAGAAAATACCAGAGAAATCTTGTGGCAGGGTAAAAAGACACTTGCAAACGGGGATTTTATAAACTGTACTCTTGAGGATATTCTTCCGCCTGTACATTCAAAAAATTATACATTAATAATTAATATTACACATACTAACGGGCTTAATACAGATATTATGGTTCCATCTGCAGGACTTCTTTTTGGAGGATTTAATATTACAATTCCTAATATTATGCAAGGTCAGATCGCTTATATTCTTGCTACAGTGAAGAGAACTAACAATAGCTTGGTTTTAAGCGGGTCAAAATATACTGTTCAGCCAACTTCATACTATATAAATCAAGTTACATTAATAAAGTAATAAAAGGGGGATTTATGATTAATATAATAAATATCACAATAGTAATAGTCATTTTAGCAGGGGCCTTTCTCCTGTTCAAATACAAAAAATTGGAAACTCTTGCTGTTCTTGCTGCTTTGAAGGCAGAAGGAATAAGCATGATTTCAGGTTCCAAAAAACTTGAATACGCAGTTGACTGGCTTTACAGCCAAAAACTGTTCAAAGATACTTTTTTATCATTGATTCCAAGAAATTTCACAAAATGGATTGTTAATTTCGTCTTTAATCACAAAAAACTTCTTATTGAAAAAGAAAACAGAGCCAAAAAAATCTGATACATCAAAGGAGGAAACAAATGGAAATAACTAAATTAGCCGATTTTGGAATAATCGGAATTGTACTCAGTTATTTTATCTGGAAAGATATGAAGACTTTTGATACTTTCAAAGAATCGATGCGGGAAATAGTGAATGAATTGAAAGCCTTGAATTCACGCATTGAAAAACTGGAGGATGATTACAAAGAGTAATTTTTAATAAAACACTTTTGATTAACCGGCATTTTCTGAAGATTTGCCGGTTTTCTTATACTTATTTTTCACAAATCCTATATATTTTAAAGCGTATAATATTAATAATAAAAGAAATTCTTTATAATTTTTTACATCCCACTTTTCTATTCAAGATAAACCTGTTTATATTTATCAGAGTTTTTTTCATTCCCCTGCCTACCAATAGATCGTTTATTCTACGACCATCAAATTATTTATTGCTTGTTATATTGAATTTTTATGGTATAATGTAAATGTCAAATTAATTATTTGAACTGGGGGGATCAAATGATAGATAAGCAAATGGTTTCAGGTCATCGGGAACGATTGAGAAATAGGTATTTGAAATCAGGAATAAACGGATTACAGGATTATGAAATAATCGAATTACTGCTTACATATACGATTTTAAGAAAAGATTGTAAAAGTATTGCAAAACAGCTTTTGCTTAAGTATAAAAATATAAGTAACTTTTTTACTTTAGATAAAAATGAGTTTATTTCAAATAGAGATGTTTCAGAAAGAACATATGTTCTGTTTAAGTTAATCGGTGATATTATCGAAAAGGAACTGTATAATGATATTTCTATCCAGAAGATAAAATTATCCAGTAATAAAAAGCTTATACAGTATCTGAAATATAATCTTGGTTCTAAAAAAATTGAAATTTTTAAGGTTCTTTTTCTGAACACACAAAATGAACTGATCAAAGATGAAAATCTTTTTTATGGAACACTTGATAAAAGTGCTGTACATCCCAGAGAATTAATCAAAAAAGTTTTGGAGAATGATGCCAAGTCGGTTATCCTTGTGCATAACCATCCATCCGGCGCTCTAAAGCCCTCTGAATCTGATATTCTTATTACCTCAAAACTAAAGCATTTATTGGAAAAGCTGGAGATTAAGCTATTAGACCATATAATAGTCAGCCCTAAAGGCTATTTCAGTTTTTTAGAAGGAGGCATACTATGAAATTAATAAATGTGAAATTTAGAAAAACTAAAAAAGTTTATCTGTTCAAAATTGATGACTCTAATGATTATAGAAAAGGGGATACTGTAATTGTAGAAACTGCAAGAGGTGACCAGATCGGCATTATTATTAATGATGATGATAATGTCATAGAAAGTGACGACGATGAATTAAAAGTAAGAGGAATAAAGAGAAAGCTTACCAATGAAGAAATTGCCAAATTAGAAATTCTTGACCAAAGAGCCGATGAAGCCTATTTTGTCTGTAAAAAGATAGTTAAAGAAATTCTGCCTGAAATGAATCTTGTCATTGGAGAGTATACTTTTGATGAAAGTAAGTTAATTTTCTATTTCACTGCTGAAGGAAGACTTGATTTTAGAGAACTTGTAAAAGCAGTAAATAAAGAATTTAAAAAAAGAGTTGAGTTTTATCAAATAAAACCAAGCGATGAAGGGAGAATCCTAAGTGCTTTCGGAAAATATGGAAAAGAGCTTTATTGGTGATCACAATATTGACGTGCGTGTCATAAATTTGTATTTTGAAGCAGTGCAAAAAAGATATGATTTTGAAATAAATGACAGCCTTAATCCTGTTTTGGGGGAATTCTGCATTGTTGAGACTGCAAGAGGACTGGAAATGGGAAAGGTCTATACCAAAGCATCATACGTCAAATCTGATACTATTTCAGTGCCGCTGAAAAAAGTTATCAGAATTGCTACTGACAAAGATATGGAAAAGTATAATGACCTGAAAGCTGAAGCTGTAAAAGCCAGCTATGTCTTAAAAAATAAAATTAAAAAGTTTAATCTCAATATGAAATCTATTGAGACTGAGTTTACATTTGACAGAAAAAAACTGATATTTTATTTTGCTTCTGAAGATCGTGTAGATTTCAGAGAACTTGTGAAAGAACTTGCCAGTATTTTCAAACTTAGAATAGAATTACGACAGATTGGTGTACGTGATCAGGCGAAACTTATCGGAGACTGCGGAGTTTGCGGGAAGCCTTTGTGTTGTAAGGCATTTATTAATAAATTTGATTCTGTTACCATAAAGATGGCCAGAGATCAAAGTGTTTCAGTCAGCCCCACTAAGATGTCGGGAATTTGCGGAAGATTAAAATGCTGCCTGAATTTTGAATACGATCAATATGCTGAAAAACAGAGATTTTTTCCTGAAATCGGACAGAATGTTTCTACTCCGGCAGGCAGAGGACACGTTATCAGTACTAATGTTCTAAATGATTTTTTATTTGTTAATGTTCCTGAAAAAGGAGTTATGAAATTTGAAATCAATGAAATTACTTTTAACCGTGAGGAAAAAGAAAAAATACTTAAAGAAATTGAAAAGCAGCACATTGAATTATCTGAAATTAAGGACGAACAATGATTCTGAATAATAATGAATATATAGAATTTCTTGAAAGCAGCGGACAGAAAATTATAGTTAATAACAATTTATTTAAAATTACGAATGATCCGCTTCTTCTTGCAGATTTTTGCAGAGAAAATATAAAAAAGAACGGAACACTTCTTGATATAGGGGCGGGTAATGGTATCCTCCCCTTATTATTAGCCCAAAATATCCATTTGAGCAAAATATTTGCCGTAGAGATACAAAAGGACAGCTTTGACTGTTTAAAGAGAAATATAGCCATTAATTCCCTTTCTGATAAAATCATTCCTTATCACACAGATATTAACGATTTTTTTCCGGACAGTGAATTTGATTATATTATTTCTAATCCTCCTTATTATAGGAAAAATTCCGGTACTTTATCGCAAAATGAAGAAATTTCCATTGCAAAATTTGAAGTAAAAATGACTTTGGATAATTTAGTTTTAAATATAAAAAGACTTTTAAAAAATCACGGTTTTTTTTATATTATAATTATTCCCGGACGCTTAAATGACTTGATGAAAGCTATTTATGACAATAAACTCAATGTTTTGAAATTAAGATCAATTAAGTATAATAATAAAATAAAATTTATTCTTGTAGAAGGCAGAAAAGGAAGCAGACCCGGAGATACTGTAGTAGATACAGTTTCTCTTTAGGGCCTGCTTCCCTTTTATTATAAATATATTTCATATCTTAAATTTTTTATATTTTTTTCTTCCCATTTTATCTCATCTAAAAATACTCCTCCGTTTTTCTCAATGACTCTTTTAGAATTGATATTATTTCTGTTACATGTTATCAACAGTTTCCTATGCCCGTTTTCTTTTGCTATAGGTTTCAAAAGACCGAGCATTTCTGTTGCATAACCCTTTCCTCTTTCATCCGGAGCAATTATATATCCTACATTTCCTATATAGTGAAACAGTTCTTCTCCTGAATCTTTCCTAAGAGTAATCCTTCCCACTATCTTTCCGTCTTCTATTGCCCAGTAATTTTTCATTGGAATGATTATCTCGCCTTTTGGATATTCACTTATATAATCAAGATAATCCAAAAATTTTTGAAAATTAAATTTTAAAAAGGATAATTTAAAGGTATAAGAACTCTCTATTTCATTATTTCTTCTAATCTGCTTCACGAAATCTATATATTCTTTTTTATATTCAACACTAGGTTTTACCAGTTTCATTATACCTCACTTAAATTATGTTTTTTATAAAGGCTTTAGTATAAGCCGGATTTTGTTTCTGCTAATCATTTATCTAGGCTGACAATTAACTGCCAGCTCGAGCAAATTACCCTAAAGTCAGAGCGAGCAACTCCTTTTTAGACTTACTATTTATTCTTGCTTCAGGAGGGGTTTACCTAGCTGGTCAAATTTCTTAGACCACTGGTAGTCTCTTACACTACCTTTTCACCCTTACCGTAAACGGCGGTTTTTTTTCTGTGGCACTTTCCTTAAGATTACTCTCAGCAGCCGTTAGCTGCCTCCCTGCTCTGTGAAGTCCGGACTTTCCTCTTCCTTACGGAAGCGATTAGCCCTAAAGCCTTTATATACATATTTTACACCAAAACATAAAAAAATAAAAGTTATAATTGAAATTATATATATAATTAGAGAATTATTTTTGTTATTTTCTCCTAATTCTTTAGCAACTTCATATGAATACTCACTGTATTTTCCGTTTTCTATAAGATCCTTCGGTTTATTCACTGCTTTATCAAGAGATTCCTTTTTTATACTCAAATCATTTGACACATATAAATTTACTTCTGTTTCTCTGTTGTCTTTTTTTATAATCTCCAACAATATTGTATTTTTATTATCTTTTAAATTTATTATTTTTTTACTGAAGTCATATTCAAAAATAAAATTTATTCTGCTTTTATTTTCTATTTTCTTTATTTTCTTTTCAAATTCTTTTTCTGAATTTTTATCAAATATCCCTATATTATCTTTTATTTCGAAGGCACACAGATTTACACTTATTATTATAAATAAAATTATTCTTTTCATTTTTTTCCTTCTATACTATTTTAAATATTTGATTTTCTTTTGCCTGTATAATTTTTCCATTAAAAAATTCTGATAAATCTCTTTTTATTAATTCTGAAAAAATATTTTCACTTTCATAATGACCTATATCTATTAATGTAAGTCCTCCTTCAAGGGCATCCAGTGTTTCATGATGCTTCAAATCTCCCGTTATATACAGATCCACAGTCTTATCCACTTCTGGAATCAGAGAACCGCCGGCTCCGGTTAATATTGCTATTTTTTTAACTTTCTTTTTCTCCCCTGCAATTCTTATATTTTCCAAATTTAATTTTTCCTTTATCAATGTACATATCTCAGAAATACTCATTTCTTTTTTAAGTTCCAGGATACGCCCTAACCCGCTTTCAGGAATACTTTCATTTTTTATCCAAATGCTTTTTTCGCCGTTCAAATCTAACTTCTCCAGTATAAAATCATTAAGCCCGTCAGCAGCAGAATCTACATTTGTATGCATACTGTATACAGATATTTTCTTCTCTGCAAGTCGTAAAATTTTTTCTCCAAGTAATGTATCACTTGTTATCCGCTTGATTTCAGAAAATATCAAAGGATGATGTGAAATTATAAGCTCTGCTCTGTTTGCCACAGCCTGATCTATTACATCAGCTGTGACATCAAGACAAACTATTACCGCAGAAATATTACTCTCTTTTCTTCCTACTATCAAACCAGAATTATCCCATTTTTCAGCAAGTTCAGGATTATATTTTTTTTCCAGAAAATTCATTATATCTTCAAGTTTCATAATATTCTCCTTTTTAATTCAGATATTCCATGCTTTCTTCCATTTGTTCCTTATTCAGATTAAAAGCAAGTTTATTTAGGGCCTTTTCTCTTAGTACATTTATGTTACTCTCTTCTATATTTAATATTTTTGATATTTCTTTAGTTTTATAAAATTTACCGTCTAATCCATAATACATCATCAGAATTCTTTCATCTAAATAATTTAATTTTTTTGGAATATTGCTTAATACGTATTTTCTAGTCAAATGAGATACTTTCTCCACTATACTGTAGGAATTTTCCGGCATGTCATCCATTTTGGCAAACAGTTCCTGAAGAGCATTTAAATAGTTAAGCTCTATATTCATTTGCTTTGATATTTCTTCCAGACTTAGCCCGTTATTAATTTCCAGCTGCACTTTCAGATACAGAATATAAGCCAGTTCTGATGCTTTAAAATCTTTCAGTATTTTTTTCTGATATTCAAGAATATATTTTATGGCAAAATTCTTAAGCCAGAATTCTACATCACTTTCAGAATGCTTCAATTTTTCAATTCCGTTAATAACGCCTATTGTGGCTTCCTGTACCAGATCAAGGAATGAAAACCCCAGTTTTACATATTGCAGGCTCTCTCTTATCACTATTTTCAAATGTCTGTTTACCAGCTGATCTTTATCATTTTCATCAATTTCTTTTATTTTCATCTGTTTTACGTTATGATCCTTTATATCGTTTAGATATATTTCTATTGTCTCTTTTTCGGATATATCTGCATTTTCTTCATCTATTATTACGAAATCGTTATTTTCTAAAGAAACTCTGATTTCAGGAATATTTTCAGTATATAAAAAATTTACAATGGCTCCAAACTCTTCGTCTGAAAGATCATACTCCTGAAAGAGCTCTTCCATATTATAATTTTCGTTTCTCCGTATCGTATCCATTATGCTCTTTAACATTATATATCACATCCCATTGTTTTATTTATAAAATTATAGCATAAAATCATGCTTTTTAATAGTTTGTTAAACTATATTTTTATTTGTTCTATGTATTTAAAAAAGCTAATTTCATATAAATTGAAATCAGCTCCTGTAATCTTCTAATTTTTTCCTTCTGCTCGGATGTCTCAGTTTTCTCAATGCTTTTACTTCTATCTGCCTGATTCTCTCTCTTGTGACATTAAATATTTTTCCTACTTCCTCAAGAGTTTTTGGTGAACCATCGTCAAGACCATATCTGTATCTCAAAACCATTTCCTCACGTTCACTTAGTGTTTTTAATACTCCGTCCAGCTGTTCTTTCAGTAATACCCTTGTTGTTGCATCATACGGATTTAAAAACTTATCATCTTCCACAAAATCCCCAAGTTCACTGTCTTCTTCGCTTCCTACCGGAGTTTCCAGCGAAATAGGATCCTGATTCATTTCAAGTATGCTTTTTACTTTATCCACAGGTATTTCCAGCTTTTTCGCCAATTCTTCAGCTGTAGCTTCTTTTCCCGTTTCCTGAAGGATAATTCTGCTCTCTTTTTTAATTTTATTAATTGTCTCTATCATGTGAACCGGTATTCTTATTGTTCTTCCCTGATCGGCAATTGCTCTTGTAATAGCCTGTCTTATCCACCATGTAGCATATGTAGAAAACTTAAACCCTTTTTCATATTCAAATTTCTCCACGGCTTTCATTAATCCCATATTGCCTTCCTGGATCAGATCCAGCATTTTTAGACCTCTGTTTGTATGTTTTTTCGCAATACTTACCACCAGTCTCAAATTAGATTCTATAAGCTTCTGCTTAGCTTCTTCGTCATTTTCCAGAACTTTTTGTGCAAGGGATATTTCTTCTTCATATGTCAAAAGCGGTATCTGTCCGATCTCTCTCAGATACATCTTTATTGGCTCATCTACATCCATTATTTCAGCCAATTTTATTAAATCAGTGTGAAGTAGTTCGTTTACTTCTGTCTCGTCAATTTCTTCCTCGTTAAACTCCTCTTCCTCTATTTCAGGAATTTTTTCGGACTTTTTTGAAGAGTTACTGTCCATATAGTCTTTTTTCTCAGTAAGTGTATCCACTATACTGATTCCCTTATCCTCTATTCCACGAATTAACTGATCTATTTTTTCTACTGGGAAATCTTCCGGAATAACACTGTTTATTTCTTCATAGCTTATTACTCCGTCTTCCTTTGCCTGTTTCACAAGCTCTAGTAATTTATCTTTTAAATTCATATTTTTTTCAGACATGATCTGATTCTCCTCGGACATAAAGTTTAAATTTATTATATAATTCCTTGATCTCTTGTAAACTGTGAATATTTTTTAGTTCATGCTCTATCTGTTTCATATAGAAATAATTCTGGTCTTTTTTATGTATCTCTTTTTCCAGCTCTCTGTTAAACCAGTCTGTAAAAAGTATTTTGTAGTATTCATCTTCTTTCTCTATCTCCAGATCTGCTTCTCTTGAAAATTTAAAAATTAATTTTTTTTCTTCTTCGTCTATCTCTGAATTATCTAATATTTTTGTATTAAAGTCAATTTTTTTTAATTTTTTTAAAATTTCGATTATTATGAAACTCTTTATATCTTTTTTCTCAAACTCTTTATAATATTGAGGATACTTTAAAATTAACTTTAAAGTAGATACTTCCAATAAATCATAGTTCAACTTATTTTTTATCGAAATTTCTTCTTTTTTAAATTCCTTAGTTCTCGTTTTCTTATATTTTCCTGAATCTTTCTTCAGGATCTCTGCTTCAAGATTTTGCTTGCTTATCCCTAATTCTTCACTTAACTTATCCAGATAAATATCAATTTCAATACGATTCTGCAAATTAGCAAAAAATTCCTTAAATCTGTCTATAAATATTTTTTTTCCTTCTACTGTTTTTATATCAATATCATATGAAAACACTGAGAACATATATTCAAATATATCAACAGATTCTTTTAACAATTCTACGAATTTTTTTTTGTCATTTGACTGAAAGAATTCATCCGGATCCTTTATTCCTTTTGGGAAAAAAAGGCACTTAACATTGAATTCATGTTTTTTCAGAATATAAGAAGCTCTGAATAATGCATTTTTACCAGCTTCATCACTATCATAGGCTATGACAATATTGTTTGTGTATCTCTTTAGCAACTTTGCCTGTTCGTCTGTAAATGCAGTACCTAATGATGCTACAGCGTTCTCAAAGTCATTTTTATGTGCGGAAAGTACATCCATATAACCTTCCATTAATATTACAAAGCCTTTTTTTCTGATTTTTTCCCCTCTGCTGACCAGACCATAAACTTCACGGCTTTTATTAAACACTTTTGATTCTTGTGAGTTTATGTATTTAGCTGTATTGTCGCCGTCAAGGGCTCTCCCCCCGAAACCGACTATATTCTGATTTCTATTATAGATGGGAAATATAATCCTGTCACGAAATACATCAAAAAAGTTTCCTGTACTCGCTCTCTTTATCAAACCTAATTCTATCAGGTCTTCATTAGAATAGTCTTTATTTTTAAAATTTTCCAGCAGACTATCCCAGTTTTCAGGAGCATATCCTAATTTAAATCTTTTGATATCATTTTCGTTCAGGCCTCTTTTTTCCAAATAATTCAAGGCCTTTTTATTTTTAAAGATATTTTCTGAATAAAATTCCAGCGCACTTTGTAATATCATATGAAATTTTTGCAGTGAATTTTGCTGTTTTGCATCACCGCTTTTTCCGGAAAATCTGCTTTTGAACGGGATATTATATTTATTTGCCAGTTCTTCCACTGCTTCTCCGAAAGTCAGATTGTTTATTTTCATATAAAATGTTATTACATCTCCGCCTATTCCCGAACTGAAATCTTTAAAAATATTTTTTCCGGGACTTACTGTAAATGAAGGTGTTCTTTCTGGTTTAAATGGAGATAACCCTGTATAATTGGCTCCTGATTTTTTCAGATTCACATATTCGCTTATTACCTGTACAATGTCCAGTTTATTTATAAATTCCTGTATTTCATTATCTTCAGACATAATCTTCTCCAATTATTTTATCCATCTATACAATTATATTTTATAATTTTAAATAGTCAAGTCTATTTTTAAAATTATTTTACAATTATACTTTTACTTTCTCTTCAAGTATCTCTTCAAATACCTCATCCATTATTTTTGATTTTTCTTCACCTTTTAAAAATAGCTCTCTTGCTGCTTTTCCTGCCACTATGGCAAGCTCATATTTATTTGGAATTTTATTTAATAACTCATCCACTGTTATATGTCTTTTTTTCATTTTTCCTCCTATTGATTAATAATATCTACTAATTCTTGAAATGACTGATCTATGCTTTTATTTATAATAGAATAATCATAATCTTTTTCATATTCCATCTCTTTTAGAGCATTTTCCAGTCTCTTTTGTATCACTTCTTCTGAATCAGATCCTCGATTTCTTAGCCTTTCTTCCAGTTCTTTATCATTAGGAGCTTTAAAAAAAACTAATACAGCACTTGGGTCTTTTTTCTTTACTGTCAAGCCACCCTGAACATCAATTTCCAAAAGAACAGTATTACCGTCTTCTCTTTTCTTTTCTACCTCAGATTTCAAAGTACCATAGTAATTATCATGAACTTTTGCCCATTCAAAGAACTTATCCTCTTCCACTTTTTTCATAAATTCTTCTTCTGATAAAAAATAATAATCTTTTCCGTCTGTTTCATCCTGTCTTGGTTTTCTTGTTGTTGCTGATATTGTCAAAGGTATATTTAATTTATCTCTTGCTATTTTTGTAACTGTTGATTTACCCGCTCCGCTTGGGCCTGATACTACTATTAGTTTCCCCTTCATTTCATTCTCCTTTTTCTATCCTTAAGAGTAATGTTTCTACATTAATGGCTGATAAAATAATGTGACCGCTGTCCATTATTAAAATAGCCCTTGTTCGTCTTCCTGAAGTAGCATCTATTAACATTTCTCTTTCTTTTGCTTCTTCTCTTAATCTTTTGCTCGGAGCAGAATCCGGACTGATAATTCCAACTATTCGGCTGTCTATTACGATATTATTAAATCCTATATTTATAGGTTTCATAACGCCTCCAATGGCTTATTATTCAGGGAAAGAGCATATCTGCCCTTTCCCGTAAATTATTTTAACTATTATTTTCTTCTGATACCGGATCAGCTAAAAGCATTTTTCTATACTCTTTAAATCCTGTACCACCTGGAATTTTTTTACCGATGATTACGTTCTCTTTTAGTCCTTCAAGTCTATCTACTTTACCTTCTATTGCTGCATTTGCAAGAACTTTTGTAGTTTCCTGGAATGATGAAGCCGATATAAAGCTTTCTGTATTTACCGCAGCTTTTGTAATTCCCTGAATAACAGGTTCATATGTAGCTATCTTTTTGTCTTCTGTGATAAGTTCGTTATTCTCTTTATCTACAATCTTTTTATCCACTAATTCATCTTCCAGATACAAAGAGTCTCCCGAATCTTTGATTTTTACTTTTTGGAACATCTGTTTTACTATTATTTCGATATGCTTATCATTTACCGAAACTCCCTGTTCCCTGTACACTTGCTGTACTGATTCCAGGATAAACTGCTGAGCTTCAATAAGACCTTTTATTTTCAGTATATCATGCGGTGAAACCGGTCCGTCTGTTAGTTTTGTCCCTTTGTCTATAAGCATTTCATTAGTTACCACTAAGTGTTCCCCTACTGGTACTGTGTATTCTTTTATTGTTTTTCCAGTTTCAGGACTTACTATTAATATAAGTCTCATACCCTTCTTCTTTTTATCAGATATAAGTACACGTCCTGCTACTTCTGATAAAACAGCTTTTCCTTTAGGATTTCTAGCTTCGAATAATTCCTGAACTCTCGGAAGACCACTGGTAATATCTTTTGTTCCTTCTCCGGACTTAATTATTTTTGAAATAATCTGTCCTTTTTTTACTTTGTCTCCCTCTTTTACCATTAAATATGCTCCATAAGGAATACTGTATTCATCCAGCTTTTTCCCTTTTTCATAAATAACGATTCTTGGGTTCACGTCTCCGCTTTCTACCGGCTTTATAGCCATTCTTTCAGTAACATTATATTTATGATCTATATTTTCTCTTACATAAAGATCTCTGAATTCTACTTTTCCTGACTCATTACTTATTATCGGTATATGATAAGGATCAAATTCTACCAGTATCTGGTCTTTTTCTACTTTATCTCCTTCTTTTACCTTTAATAATGATCCTGACGGAATTTCATATTTTTGTTTGTCTATTACTATTTTTGAGTTCTGAGCAACAACTATTTCTTCCCCAGCCTCATTTTCCAGTATTTTTACATCTTTAAACTTAACTTTACCTGCTGAATCTGTTTTTATATTCGTCTGTACTGCTGCAGCCTGTGCTACCCCTCCTGTATGGAAAGTTCTCATTGTCAGCTGTGTTCCCGGCTCACCGATTGACTGCGCCGCGATAACTCCCACTGCCTCACCTTTAAGAATTTCTTTATGGTTAGACAGATCCAGTCCGTAACATTTTTGACATACTCCTTTTTCCAATGCACATGTAAGAGGTGTTCTGATTTTCACGGCTTTGATTTCATACTCGCTGATTTTCTTGATCAGATCTTTACCTATAAGTTCGTTTCTTTCAGCAATTACTTCACCTTCATGAACGATATCTTCTGCAAGAGTTCTTCCATAAATTCTTTCATCAAGTTTTTCTATAACATTACCGCCGTCAACCAGATCAGAAACTATTATTCCTTCATGAGTCTGACAATCATGTTCATTTATGATAACATCATGTGAAATGTCAACCAGTCTTCTTGTAAGATATCCTGACTCAGCGGTTCTTAACGCCGTATCCGCCAGTCCTTTTCTGGCACCGTGTGATGACATGAAGAATTCCAGTATATTCAGACCTTCTCTAAAGTTCGCCTTAATAGGTACCTCCATGATTCTTCCTTGTGTATCCGCCATTAGTCCACGCATTCCACCAAGCTGTCTCATCTGTGCTATACTACCTCTGGCTCCTGAGTTCGCCATCATATAAACCGGATTAAATTCATCAAGATTGTCCATCATTTCCTTAGTTACGTCATCTACTGCTCTTGACCATATTGCTACTGTTTTTCTGTATCTTTCCTCATCTATTATAGTACCCTTTTTATACTGTTCTTCCACTTCTGCTACTTCTTTTTCAGCACTTTCCAAAATAGATTTTTTTGTATCAGGTATTTCCAGATCTTCTATTCCAACTGTTATTCCAGCAGATGTCGCATAATGGAATCCGAAATTCTTAATTTTATCAATTAAGTCAGAAGTCTTTTCAAAACCGTATAATTCATATAATTCTGCTATTAATTTACCTAATGCACCTTTTCCGAACGTTTTATCATATTCTCTGACTTCTTTTGGAAGCATTGTATTAAATAAAAGTCTTCCTGGTGTTGTTTCTATCATTTCACCGTCTATTCTTACTTTTACCAGAGCGTGTGTTCCCACTTGCTTATTCTGGTATGCAGTTATCAGCTGGTTCTTATTAGAGAATAATTTACCTTCTCCTCTTTCCCCTCTTCTCTCTTTTGTCATATAATAACATCCCATAACCATATCCTGTGAAGGAACCGCTATAGGTTTACCGCTTGAAGGAGCAATTATGTTATTTGTAGCCAGCATAAGAAGTCTTGCTTCCATCTGGGCCTCAGGCGACAACACTAAGTGTACCGCCATCTGGTCACCGTCAAAATCCGCGTTAAATGCAGAACATACCAGCGGGTGAAGTCTTATTGCTTTTCCTTCTATAAGAGTAGGCTGAAACGCTTGTATTGATAATCTGTGTAATGTAGGGGCTCTGTTTAACAGAACCGGATGATTTTTGATGATTTCTTCTATTAGTTCCCATACATAGTCATCTTCTTCTTCTACCATCTTTTTAGCTATTTTTATATTAGAAGCTATTTCTCTTTTTACAAGTTCTCTCATCAAAAACGGCTTATAAAGCTCAAGAGCCATTTTTTTCGGAAGTCCGCACTGATATATTTTCAGATTAGGTCCTACGACGATAACCGATCTTCCTGAGTAATCTACCCGTTTTCCAAGAAGGTTTTGTCTGAATCTTCCGTTTTTACCTTTAAGCATATCAGAAAGAGATTTAAGTTCTCTGTTATTTTGTGTAACAACCGGCTTTCCTCTTCTTCCGTTATCTATTAAGGCATCTACCGCTTCCTGAAGCATTCTTTTTTCATTTTTTATAACTATTTCAGGAGCATTTATTGATATTAATTTTTTCAATCTTGTATTTCTGTTTATAACTCTTCTGTAAAGATCATTAAGATCACTTGTTGCGAATCTTCCACCATCAAGCTGAACCATTGGTCTTATATCAGCAGGAATTACAGGCAGTACAGTAAGAATCATCCATTCCGGTCTGTTTTCCGAAATGATGAAATCTCTTACTATTTTTAGTCTTTTTACTACTTTTTTTCTCTTCTGGCTTGACTGTGAAACTTCAAGTTCATTTTTCAGTTCTTCTTCAAGCTGTACAAGATTTATTTCTTCCAATAGTTTTATAATACCTTCTGCACCCATTTTAGCTTCAAATTTTTCACCAAACTGGCTTTTATAAAGTCTGTACTCTCTGTCTGTAAGTATTACGCCTTTTTCAAGGTTAGTTTCTCCCGGTTCTGTTACTACATATCTTGCGAAATACAGTACTGATTCCAGTTCTTTTGTACTAAGTCCCAAAAGAAGACTCATTTTATTGGGCGTTCCTTTTGAATACCATATGTGCGCCACAGGAGCTGCTAAATCTATATGACCCATTCTTTCACGTCTTACTTTTGAAGTAGTTACTTCCACTCCGCACTTTTCACATTTTATGCCTTTGTATCTCATACGTTTGTATTTTCCACACGCACATTCAAAATCTTTAGCTGGACCAAATATTCTCTCGCAGAATAAACCGTCCATTTCAGGTTTCAATGTCCTGTAGTTTATTGTTTCAGCTTTTTTCACCTCACCATAAGACCATTCTCTGATCTTATCAGGTGAAGCAAGCTTTATCTGTATACTATCAAAATCTCTTATACTCATTAACAAGAGCCTCCTCAATCCATAGTTTAATTTTCATTATTTTTATCTAATTCTATCACTTGACCATCTTTATCAAATAAATTTATGTCTAATCCTAATGATTGAAACTCTTTTATTAAAACTTTAAATGATTCAGGCGCATCAGCCTCAGGCATTCCCTGACCTTTTACTATTGCTTCGTAAGTTTTTGTTCTTCCGCTTATATCGTCAGATTTTACAGTTAACATTTCCTGTAAGATATTTGATGCTCCATATGCTTCCAGAGCCCAAACTTCCATCTCTCCCAGTCTTTGTCCACCGAATTGTGCCTTTCCTCCAAGAGGTTGCTGTGTTACCAGTGAGTAAGGACCAATTGCTCTTGCGTGCATCTTATCTTCTACTAAGTGATGCAGTTTCAGCATGTACATTCTTCCTACAGTAACACGATTATCAAATGGTTCTCCTGTTCTACCGTCAATTAGTTTTACTTTTCCGTTTCTTTCAAATCCTACTTTTTCCAGATAGTCTTTTACGTCATTTTCACTAGCTCCGTCAAAAACAGGCGTTGCTATATATTGATCAATATTTCCGATTGCCAGACCCAGATGGACTTCCAATACCTGTCCGATATTCATACGTGACGGTACCCCTAACGGATTAACTGCTACGTCAATTGGTGTTCCGTCTTCCAAATGCGGCATATCTTCCACAGGAAGTATTCTAGAAACGACACCTTTATTTCCATGTCTTCCTGACATTTTATCCCCGACAGTTATTTTTCTTTTTTCAGCTATATAAACTCTTACTACTTTGTTTACACCGGCCTTTAAGTCGTCACCGTCATCTTTAGTCAATATCAGAACATCTACAACTGTACCTTTTGTACCATGAGGAAGTCTTAATGATGTATCTCTTACGTCTTTAGCTTTTTCTCCAAAGATCGCTCTCAGTAATTTTTCCTCTGCCGGCGGTTCAGTTTCTCCTTTTGGAGTGACTTTTCCTACAAGGATGTCGCCGGGATTCACTTGTGCACCTATTCTTATAATACCGCTTTCATCTAAGTTTTTCAATGTCTCTTCAGAAACGTTAGGTATTTCTCTGGTGATCTCTTCATCTCCAAGTTTTGTTGTTCTTGCTTCTATATCAAATTCTTCTATATGTATTGAAGTAAATACGTCGTCTTTTCTAAGTCTTTCAGATATCAGAATCGCATCCTCAAAGTTGTACCCTTCCCAAGGCATGAATGCCAGAAGTATATTTCTACCAAGTGCAAGATCTCCACCTGCAGTTGATGGTCCGTCAGCAATTATATCTCCTCTTTTTACTTCGTCATCAAGGCTTATAATTGGCTTCTGATGCAGACACATTGCCTGATTTGATCTTTCAAAGTTCAGTAATCTGTGAACATGTTCCTTATCATTTTCATCTGTTACAATAATTTGTCTCGCATCTACGAAAGTTACTTTTCCGTTTGCTTTTGATGTCATTACTGCTCCTGAATCCACAGCTACTTTTCTTTCAAGACCTGTTCCCACATAAGGGGCCTCTGTTCTTAATAATGGTACCGCCTGACGTTGCATATTCGATCCCATTAGTGCTCTGTTCGCATCATCATGTTCAAGAAACGGAATTAATCCTGCTGAAACTGATACTACCTGTTTAGGTGATACATCCAGATAATGAACTTTTTCTTTAACTATATGGACTATTTCTTCTCCATATCTGCAGACTACTTCTTCTGCAAGGATATTTCCTTTATCATCCACAGGTGTATCCGCCTGTGCTATAAATAATCCTTCTTCTTCATCTGCTCCAAGGTAATTTATTTCATTAAGTATTGCCTTACCATTTTCTACTTTTGCAAATGGTGTTTCTATAAATCCGTATTTATTAACTTTTCCATAAGTTGACAGTGATCCTATCAGACCGATATTCGGACCTTCCGGTGTTTCTATAGGACAGATTCTTCCATAGTGTGAGTTATGTACATCACGCACTTCGAATCCTGCTCTTTCTCTTGAAAGTCCTCCCGGTCCCAAAGCTGATATTCTTCTTTTATGAGTTAATTCTGCAAGAGGATTCGACTGATCCATAAACTGAGAAAGCTGCCCGGATCCAAAGAATTCCAGAATCAAAGCATTTAACGGTTTAGTATTCAAAAGACTCTGAGGTGTTAAAGTAGTAATATCCTGTATTGTCATTTTCTCCTTAACCATCTTAGCCATTTTCATCATTCCGCCTTTGACCTGAATAGACAGTAACTCTCCTACTCCTCTTACCCTTCTGTTTGACAGGTTATCTATATCATCAGTATATCCGTCATCATTAAAAAGGTTTCTTACATAATTAATAGTCTGCATTACATCTTCTTTAGTAAGTGTAATTTCATTTTCCGGCAGATCCAGTTTAAGTCTTTTATTTATTTTATATCTTCCTACGTTGGCAAGATCATATCTCTGAGGATTAAAGAACATTTGTTTTAAAAGTGATCTTGCACTGTCTACAGTTACCAGATCCCCCGGTCTTAGTTTCTTAAAGACCTCTACAACTGCTTCGTCAGATGTCTTAGTATGGTCATGAATAAGTGAATTCGCAATAATTCTGTCTTCCGGCTTTACTTCCCAGTAATAAATTTTTTCAACTTTATTCTCAATTAATTTTTCTATTCCGATCTCGTCAATTAATTCTTCCGATTCCAGAATAAACTCTCCTGTTTTCTCATCAAGAATATCTTCTTTGTTAAAACTTCCTTCTAGTCTGTTTTTTATTACTTCCTGTAAATCATCACCTTTATATTTTTCGTAAATCTTATTCAGATCCAGTTCTTTAGATTCAAAAAACTGATCCATTATCTCTCTATTATTCGTGAAAAAGTCCACTGACTTTAAGAATATAGTTGATAAAACTTTCTTCCTTCTGTCTATTTTTACGTTTAATATATCATTCTTGTCAGTTTCAAATTCCAGCCAAGTCCCTTTATACGGGATTATTTTACCAATAAATATATCTTTTCCTGTTTGTATGCTCAACTCTTTATTGAATGTAACACCTGGTGATCTGTGCAGCTGAGATACAACAACCCTTTCTGCCCCGTTTATAATAAATGTGGCTTTATCAGTCATTAACGGAATTTCACCAAAATACACTAATGTTTCCTGTATTTCTTCTGTTTTCAAATTTATTAAACGTAATCTTACTTTCAGCTGACCGGCATACGTTTTTCTTCTTTTCTTACATTCCAGTTCGTCATTAAGCGGTTTATCATTTTCATGAATCTCATACCATATATACTCTAATTTAAGTTGACCATTACTCGATTCTATTGGAAAAATTTCCTGAAAAATATTTTCTAAACCTTGGTTTTCCCTTTTTTGCGGCGGGATTCCTGCCTGAATGAAGTCTTCGTATGAATTTAACTGAAACTCCAAAAAGTGAGGCATTTCTCCTCTGTCAACAATTTTTCCAAAACTAAATCTTTTAATAAGTCTGCTCATTAATTATTCCTCCTTATAGTTACCTATAACTATTCAAAAACCCAGTAATAACGGGGTTTAACTACTCTCTATCTGTAAATAGTGGAAAAAGACACCCCGAAATTTAGAGTGTCTCCTTATTATTTTGTCTTGTACTTATTTTAATTCTACAGTTGCTCCAGCTGCTTCCAACTGTGCTTTGATTTTTTCTGCTTCATCTTTAGAAGCTCCCTCTTTAACTGTTTTTCCTCCTGCTTCAACTAAGTCCTTAGCTTCTTTCAGTCCTAATCCAGTTATAGTTCTTACTTCTTTGATTACAGCTGTTTTCTTATCTCCGAAACCTGTTAAGATTACATCAAATTCAGTTTTTTCTTCAACTGCTGCTGCACCTGCACCAGCTGCTGCTACAGCTACTGGTTGAGCTGATACTCCAAAAGTTTCTTCTATCGCTTCAACTACTTCTTTTAATTCTAAAACTGTCATATTTTTTAAATCTTCTATAAATTGATCTTTATTAAATGCCATTTTTTCCTCCTAAAATATTTTTTTTATTAGTTTGCTTCTGTAGCTTCTGCTACCGCTTCTTCTTTATTCTCGTCTATAGTAACTACTGGTGCCTCTGCTCCTGATTCTTTTTGTTCAGCAACATTTGTCATAGCTACTGCTAACATTCTTACTGGTGATAACAATCCATATGCTATCTGACCAAGTAATTCTTCTCTTGAAGGTAATTTAGCTAGAGCTTCTATTGTAGCTACCTCTACTCTTCCACCATCAACATATCCTGCTTTTATTAAGAATTTATCTTTTACAGTTTGAGAGAAGTCATAAATTAACTTTGATGGTGCAACTCCATCTTCAAAACCTAGTGCAAATGATGTAGTTCCTTCTAAAACATCATCAAAGTCAGCATCGATTCCTGCTTCTTTCAAAGCAATTTTAAATAATCTATTTTTAGCTACTAGATATTCGATTCCTGCTTCTCTGGCTTTTCTTCTTAATTCTGTATCCTCATTTACTGTAATCCCTTTATAGTCTACAAATACCACAGCTTTTGCTTCTTTGATTTTATCTTTAAGTATACTTACCTTGTCTACTTTTGATTGTGCTGGCATTTTTTCACCTCCTCTATATAAAAAACCTCTGATTTGCAAAGACAATAACTCAGAGGAAAACATAACTCTATGCTTAATTAACCTCGGTAGGATTTACCGGATTGCTCCAACCTACTGTCTTTGGCTTTGAATTTTTTAAAAATATATATTCAAAATTACTTTGAAACGTATGAATTTACCAATAACGGATCGATTTTGATTCCAGGACCCATTGTTAATGATATTGCTACAGTTCTTAAATACTGTCCTTTTGATGCATCAGGCTTTAACTTTATGATTTGATCAACAACAGTTTTAAAGTTTTCTGTGATTTTTTCTTTATCAAAGTTAACTTTTCCAATTGGTACATGTATTGATCCTAATTTATCTACTTTAAAAGCTAATTTACCTTTTTTGAATTCGTCTACAGTTTTTGCAACATCAGTTGTTACAGTTCCTGATTTAGGGTTAGGCATTAATCCTTTAGTTCCTAAAAGTTTTCCTAATTTCCCTAACTTAGGCATCATGTCCGGAGTAGCTATTACTAAATCAAAATCCAGCCATCCACCTTGTATTTTAGTAATATACTCATCATCACCAGCGTAATCTGCACCTGCTTTTAAAGCTTCGTCAATTTTATCTCCTGAAGTAATAACAAGAATCTTAATAGTCTTTCCTGTACCGTGTGGTAATACTACAGTACCTCTAACCTGTTGATCAGCATGTCTAGGATCTACTCCTAATCTAAATGCTAATTCCACTGTTTCAGTGAATTTTGCACTTTTAGTTTCAAATACTAAGTCCAAAGCTTCTTCAGGTGTATATAATTTCATTTTATCTACTTTTTTAGCAATTTCCTGGTATCTTTTCCCTTTTTTTGCCATTATGAATTTTCCTCCTTTGTGGTCATTGGGTTATCCCTTCCACTAAAATATATGGTTATTCGCTTATTTTTATTCCCATGCTTCTTGCTGTACCGGCGATTACATTCATAGCCGCTTCAACACTGCCAGCATTTAAATCAGGCATTTTTGTTTCTGCAATTTCTTTCAGCTGAGCTTTTGTAATAGTTCCAGCAACATCTTTTACTGAGTTTGCAGCACCTTTGTTAACTTTAGCTGCTTTTTTCAATAAATCTGATGCAGGTGGAGTCTTTAGTATAAAAGTAAAGCTTCTGTCAGCATAAACAGAAATCTCCACAGGAATTACAAATCCCATTTTGTCTTGAGTTTGTGCATTAAATGCTTTACAGAAATCCATTATATTAACACCGTGTTGTCCTAAAGCAGGTCCTACCGGTGGAGACGGATTTGCCTTTCCAGCGTCTAATTGTAATTTTATTTTTCCAATTACTTCTTTTGCCATCTTAAAATTTCCTCCTTTGTGGTAAATGATCTCTCTCCCACTTAAATATCTATACGTTTAAATTTTACGAACTTCGTGATATTCCAGCTCTACTGGCGTCATTCTTCCGAAAACCTCTACCATGACTTTTACTCTTCCATGTTCATGATCAACTTCAGCTATTTCAGCTTCCTGATTTTCAAATGCACCATTCTTAATTATTACTTTTTCTCCTGCTTCAAGATCAAGTCTTGCTTTCGGAGCACTTTCATTCTCGTCTAAACCGATTTTTCCTAAAAGGCTTTTTGCTTCGTCATCTGCAAGCGGTATAGGATCACTTCCTACGCCTACGAATCCTGTAACGCCGTTAGTATTTCTTATTACATACCAGGCATCACTGTCTACTCTGTATCCCAGCCCTAAATCGTTTTCCTCTTTTTTAGACAGCATTTCTACCATTACATATCCCGGAAATAATTTTCTGGGAACCTTAACCATTTTCCCTCTTTTTTCTTCCATTATTTCTTCTTCAGGAACAAGTATTCTGAAAACTCTGTCTGTGAGATTCAGTGTTACTACACGTTTCTCAAGATCGGCTTTCACTTTCTTTTCATATCCTGAATATGTATGAATTATATACCATTTTTTTTCTAAATTATCGCCATCTAACGTCATAATTATCCTCCTATTTACCTCTTAAAAAAATTATTAGTAGAGATAATACTCTGTTAAAGCTTAGATCAAATGCAACTACATACAGAGAAATAAATATAGTTATTAATAAAACAATCACAGTAACATGGAGTACCTCTTGTTTACTTGGCCAATATACTTTTTTATATTCATCTATTATTTCTTTCAACATAAGTTTTTCACTCCTAATTAAAATGGCAGGTCAGGAGGGGCTCGAACCCCCAACCCTCGGTTTTGGAGACCGATGCTCTACCAATTGAGCCACTGACCTAGGTTTCATTATTTTACTTCTCTATACAGAGTGTATTTTCTTAATACCGGATTGTACTTTCTAAGTTCGATTCTCTCAGGATGTGTCTTCTTGTTTTTAGTAGTCACATAGTGTCTCAACTTAGTTTCTGTACATTCCAGGATAACTTGTACTCTCATACTTCTATCCCTCCCAATAATTATTGGTTTAACTAGAATAAACTAGCCTAAAGATTCTATCATAAATTTTGTATTATGTCAAGGGATTTCTCTCCTCTTTTATAGATGTTTTTACAGAATCATTTATTTCAGCAGTTTTTTCAACAAACTGTTATCAGTATACAACTTTTTTGTAAAAAATGCAAAGAAAATATTTTCTTATTGTTATTTTTTCCGGTTTTTCCATCTTCATTTTCCTTGAAGCACTCTATTTTCAATATTCCTCGTATCTACAGTTTTTTTATTTATATTTATTCACTGGTGAATACGGATTTTCACCGTTTAGTACCTGCACTATATTTTTTGCAGCACATAAAGCCATCTGATCTCTGGTTTCTATTGTGGCATTTCCTATATGAGGAGTAAGCACTACATTTTTCATCTTTTTTAGTTCATCTCCTATTTCAGGCTCGAATTCATAAACATCCAGTGCAGCACCTTCTATTTCCGCGTTTTTCAAAGCTTTTACCAGAGCTTTTTCATTAATAATCGGACCTCTGGCACAATTTATGATATATGCAGTTTTTTTCATTGCACTGAATTCTTTTTCATCAATCATATGTTTAAGAGCCGGAGTATAAGCACTGTTTATTGTTATAAAATCCGATTTTTCTAATAGTTCTCCAAAAGCGGAATATTTTGCCTCCAGTTCCTTTTCTATGTTTTCATCCTGTTTTTCTATATCATAATACAAAATATTCAAACCAAAACCTTTTGCCTTTTTTGCCACAGAACGTCCTATATTTCCAAATCCTATTATTCCTAATGTTTTCCCGTGTACTTCTCTCCCAAGAAAAAATAAAGGAGCCCATCCGTTAAATCCTGTAGTTCTGCATAACTCATCACCTTCGGCAATTCTTCTTGAAACTGCCAGCAAAAGCCCTATTGTCAGTTCAGCAGTAGCCTCAGTCGATACTAACGGCGTATTTGAAACAGGAATTCCTTTTTTACCTGCATATTCAAAATCTACATTATCATAACCTGCACCAAAATTAGCTATTATTTTTACTTTTTCTGCATTGTCAATAATCTTCTTATTTATCTGTGTAGATAAAAGACTTAATATGGCATCTGCGTCTCTGCTTCTCATAAGCAGCTCCTCTTCTCCTATGAGCTTTTCCCCTTTATAAACATCCAGTTCATGATCTTTTAAAGCTTCATATCCTGCTTCGGGTATTTCTCCCGCTATAAATATCTTTCCCATGCCGCTCTCCTTTTCAAACAGAGAAAATTTTCTCTTTCTTCTGTTTATATAAATAAAATTTTATGTAATTAATAACTAATATATCATAACTGTTTTTTACCTTCTAAGTCAATCTCTGTACATAATTTTTTATCACAGGAAAGCAGCCGGAATTTTTATTCTCCTGTTATCCTTTTCATATATATAATTACATTTGTAACTTCAGGGCCTATTACCACCTGTACATTATGTTTATCATTCTTAATTACTGCATGTGCCCCTGTCTGTTTAAGTTTGCTTATATCTACAAGATCACTGTCATGCAGTTCCATTCTGAGCCTTGTTACACAATTCTGCAGTGATATTATATTTTCTTTCCCCCCGATATTTTCTATTATTTTTTTTGCCATATATTCATAATTTTTATGTGATAAAGACAGTTCATTTTCTTCATATGCACTTTCATCTCCGTAAGGTGTTTCTTCCTCTCTTCCTACTACCTTTATATTTAGTTTTGTAATCAATATATAGAAAGTAAAATAATAAAGCAGAAAAAAGAATATCCCTACAGGTATTATAAGCCATGTTTTATTTCCCTTAGTAAAATTCAGCACAAAATCTACTACTCCGGTACCGAAAGAAAAACCGAGCCTTACCTGTAAAAAATACATCACTGCAAATGATAAGCCTGTATATATGCAGTGTATAAAATACAACAAAGGTGATGCAAATAAAAATGAAAATTCTACCGGCTCAGTAATTCCTGTAATAATAGAAGTAATCGCTCCTGATGTCATAAGACCTTCTACCTCTTTTTTTCTTTCTTTCCTTGCAGCTCTTGTTATTGCAAGTCCTATAGCCGGTATACCAAACATCATTATAACAAAGAATCCCACGAGGAAAGAACCTGAAGTAGGATCACCCGCTATAAATCTTGGAATTTCTCCGCTTACTATCTCGCCTTTTGGTGTCTGATACTCACCAAGTGCAAAATATATATAAGAATTAAGAACATGATGAAGCCCGAAAGGTATAAGCAGTCTGTTCAGGAAGCCAAACAGGAATACTCCCACTGCACCCAGTTTTACCAGTCCATGTGCAAATTTATCAATTCCGTTCTGCATAAACGGCCATATAATCCCGAATATTCCTGACGTAAGAATCATAACAGGAATTATCACACTTATCGGAGTTTTTTCCCCGCCGAAAAATGTAAGAACACTTGGAAGTTTTGTCTCTTTGAATCTGTTATAAACAGCAGCTGCTATTAATCCTGCTACAATTCCGCCGAATACCCCCATACTCAGCTCAGGGTTCATTATTTTCAATCCCTCTTTCAAAACTATCAATGACAGAAAACCGGTTATTGCCGGAATTGCTTTATCCTTAGATTTTGAAAAACCTATTACTATACTCAAAGCAAACAACATATCCATATTTGCAAAAATAGTTCCTGCTGCTCCCAGTAAAGGTATATTCAGCATATCATCAGCACCAAATCTTATTAATAAACCGGCTACAGGTAATGCAGCTATAGGAAACAGAACTGATTTACCCAGTTTTTGCAGAAAAAATTTAAAATTCATTTTTTATCCTCCCAAAATATTTTATAGTTCTCCATAAGTTACTAGATCAAACAGCGTACTTCCCTTGAATTCTTTTACTCTGACAGCATCTGTTAAAAAAGCTGTTTCATCCAGACGCGGCAGATTAAAAGATGAATTTTCCATAATAAATTTATCAAGATAGCTCGGATGTGTCATTACTTCCACAGAATCATATTTTTCAAATATTGCAGCGATACTATTGATATCTTCAAGTGCTTCTTTATATTCCATATGAAACAGATCTGTTGTTTTCACATTACTGTTTATATTCTTAAGATTTGAAAAATTATTACGTACAGGAAGATTATACTCTTCTGCAAGACGGAGATAGACTGTGTAAAGTTCTCCAAAACTGTTAATATGATGATGGCTGTCCAAATGTGTAGGTATCAGCCCGTAGGATAAATATTTCTCTATCTGTGCTTTCCATTCTTTATATACTTCATCTAAATCTATTTCAAAATTATTATTTTCATAAAAGGAAAGTTTTTTGAAATTCCCGTTTTCATCAATAATGGTTTTATGAGTATCAAGCAGCGGCCTTCCAAAAGTAAGAACCAAATGCACGCCTATCCCCAGTCCCGGATTTTCTTTTGCCATTTCTGCTGCATGCTCAGTAGCCGGAGTATTCATCATCATTGTAGTGGATGTTAGTATTCCTATTTTATAAGAATCCAAAATTCCATACGTCACAGCTCTTGAATACCCAAAGTCATCTGCATTAATAATAAGCTTTTTCATTTTTACCTCCTAAAATTTTTTTAATCAAAAAAACAGGCAATAACCAAAATCTCTATACTCTTAGTATAAAGAATCTCAGCTATTGCCTGCCTAACCAGTTACACGCTATATTTAATTACTACATTATATCTCGATTTTAGCAAATGTCAATATCCAAAACTAAAAAATATCTAAGTCTTTGGATTTTATTTTAGCCAAATGAATAGTTATATAGCCTATTTCATCTTCATTAAAAATAATATTATAACTTTTTTCAGCAAATTCAGCTACTTTCTGAGAAATTTTATAATACATTTTAAGTTTCTTTTTTATCTCAGGAAGAAGTATATTTTCAATTTTAATATTATTTTTTACACGATTAACAGCAAATTTCAAATGTGTAAGAAGTCTTATAAAATCATAACTTTCCCTGTCAATCTTCTGCCCAAGCTCATTTTCTATGACTTTTACCAGTTCATATGTGAGTGTGAGCTGCTCAGAAGTTTCCGAAACTTTGACTCCTCTCATGGCTGCATGAATATGCATGGTTATAAATCCTACTTCATCAATTTCCAGTTTAAATTCAAGACTTTTATTTACTTCCCTGATAAATTTTTCTGCTATTGCATATTCCTGAGGGTATAAAACCCTGAGTTCTTCCAAAAAAGGGTTTCTTATAATAGTTCCGTATTTGCTTCTTTCTATTGCAAATGACAAATGGCTTAACATAGTCAGATGAAAATAAATACTAAGTTTTTCTTTTAATTCTTCATCTATTATTTTCAGTGCTTCCTCTACTATATCAAGAATTTCTGAATCAGTATTGTCTGCAATATCGGAAAAGTATTTTTTATCTTCTTCCGAAAGGGCACCATACAGCTTTTCTATGGCACTGTATAAAACTGTTCCTCCTGATTTAGCCTTAAATCCTATTCCTTTTCCGACGGCTATAATTTCAGTATTTTTCATCTTATCTTTACATAATAATACATTATTGCTGAATACTTTTATTATCTCGAAATCCATATCTCCACCTGTTGTTATGTTATTTAAATGATAAATAATATCTGTATAAAAATCATCACTCTGAATTATTATACCTCGAAACAGAAAAAAGTAAAAACAAAAAAAAGCTCTAAAAAAAAAGAGCAATAAAAAAGCTTGGCGAAGACCTATATTCCCTAGAAGTAAATCTAAGTATT
>NZ_JAMZGM010000046.1 GCF_024158605.1 Sebaldella sp. S0638
TGGGTTTATTACTCCTTACCAGGCTAGATTCAATTTCTTTGGATCCTAATGTTCCCATTTTGCTTGACCATTACAATCATACACATACTCATCAGTTTGTTTGAAAGAATAATTAAAGATAGCTTCATATTTACCATCTGGATGGTCTATTATGTACTCATATACCCTTATTTTAAAATCTCCTTTTTTTAGAAAGTCTAAAAACTCTAAACTTACATTATATTCAGAATAATTTTTTTTTATTATTATCATTTTTTTCTCCTACCTTTTATTTTCTGTCCCTCCGTATGAAATAATTTTTTCGAATAAATCACGAATTATAAATTGTTTTTTCTTAGTGTCAACATATTTTATTCCTGGACTTCCATCAGCTAATGTAACATCTGAATACTTCATAGTGTTTGTTCTTGAACTAAATGCTTCTGCTTTATTCATATAATCCTCAATACTTGTAGCACCTACTTCATCCTTATGAGTCTGATAATGATAAGCTACTGAACTTTCTGCACTTGGAGCTACATTTGGATTTTTTGGAAAATCTTTAGCCTACTTAGACGAGACCCCATTATTAATTATTTTAATCATTATAATTTTATCAATTTTACATGATCTCCATGAGATTCCATAAAAAAAGAAAAATCTTCACATAATATCCATGTATAAAAACCTATACATTCAATGTCATAGTAATACTTATAAAAATCACTCATTTTTATTTTTATTGGAGTTAATTCAAAATTATCCCAATATATGTAAACTTTCTTATCATGTACTTTAAGAAATCGTTCTAATTTTTGGATTTCATTATAATTAAATATCATCTTATTTTCTATTCTTGACCAGTCGTATTTTAAAATTTCAGATTTAATTTTTGGAATTCTTAAATTATTAAGTATTTTATCCAACTTTTTGAATTCTACTAACTCCAATGTTCCATCCAAAAGTCCTAATAACTCATTATAAAATTCTGACATTTTACCACCTTTTTACTTATTTAAATTTTTTAAAATTTGTTCAAAAGTCTTTTCATCTCCATCAAAGGGTATTGCATATTTCAGCGCTTTCTCGCCTTTTCCTAATCTAAAATCTTCAACATTTATGTGCATTCCTTTCTGAGGGTCATAATCCACTCTCCACCTCACCTTTCCATCAATACTTTGTCGTCCTACTACTTTCCCATATCCTATGCTTCTATCCATTGTCCCATAGTATGGTTCAGTTTGTCCAATATCATCAATGAATTCAAAAGCCTTATTTCTAGCCTGTTCATATGTTTTTGCGCCTTCAATAATTTTCTCTCTTGAAATTTGATTTCCTAAATTGTTATTTTTAGAAGCCTCCAAAACCTTGCTATTCAGATCATCTAAATTATTTTCTATAGGTACTTTTTCTGTATATACATTTCCAAATGGATCTATATAACTATTTACCTCATATTTCTTACTAAATAATCCATTTAACGTACTTCCTACATCTTCCCATTTCCCCATTTCTGCTAACTTTGAATTCGCTCCAAAATATAATACATCCGTTACTAAACTTTGGTATTCTTCTGGAACTCCTACTGATGTATACTTTACTCCTGTTTCTATTGTACCTCTTATTATATTATTCTTACCATATGTTTCTGGAAATAAAGTATCCATTATATCTGAATAAAAATCATTTGCTAATATTCCACAGCCACCTATTGTTGATACACATCCTAAAACTCCCAGATTATAACCTGATATCTTCACATCTAACATTTTTTGCCCTAATATAGCTGACTCTGTCTCTGCTAAATTCGAACCTATTACATAATTTGTTCCTACTCCCCAAGAATCTACTGTACCTATTTTTGTTATCGTCCCTGGAATTCCTCCATTATCCTTCATATCTTGATAAAAAGTATTTAAATCTCCCCCTAATAATGGGCCTGTTCTCAATGATTCTTGAACTACTAATTCTCCATTTTCAGTTTTACCTACTACCTTTATCTGATAACCATTATAATTAGTCCCTTCAAATAAATTATTCCACATATGACCCCAAACACCTGTACTTGGATATTTCTCTTCCAATGGTTTCAAAGCATCATATTCTTGTTGGCTTACCACTCTTGTATTAGTATCTAAATTTTTATCTGTTTCCCCATTAAGTTTTTTGACCTCATTATCTGATAATTTCGACGTTTCCTTATCCATCACTATGATGGTTACTAGCGCTTCCTTGGCTTTTTTTGTACTACTTCCATCTGTATCTTCAACTATTTTTTTTAATCCTTTTGTTGTTCCCTCTGGCTTATTTACCTGTTCTACTATATCTTTACTTACTCTTAATTTCCCATCTGTTACTGCATCTAAAACCTTATCTGTATTGTTCACCACTACTTTTGTGCTTACATTCACCACTTTTTTGGCATCTTTTTTTACTTCTTTACAAACTTCATTTTTATTACATAAATTGTTTATACCTATGGCTGTATTTTTAGCTTTCTTTGTTCCCCAATTTATAAAACCATTTATTGAATAATCCCTATAATCCAAATCTTCCGGATCTATTGAACCATATATCCCATTCCCTATATTTAATACTTTACTTCCTTTTATTTCATCATAAAAAGCATTTCCTTCTCCTGTTATATCCTTTCGCCCTATTGAAGTAAATCCTTCTTCCTGCCTGTGCGATAATGTGTCTTTAGTTACTTCTTTTTCTTTCTGGTCATACACGTATGGATTACTTGGATTATAATGATTCATTTCAAACATTAATGTATTATAGACACTTTTTGCATCTGATACATCTGTTTTACTTGGATCTATAAATACTACCAGCATACCATCTTCACGTAGAAAAGCTCCCGCTTCATCTCCTTTTGATTCATCTGCAAATAATACTAATATTGGAGTATCTTTATCTATTCCATGATCACCCCTCATGCTATTTGCTGACTCATTTGCCAGTAATAGTACCTGCTCCGCCTTTTCTTCTGGAGATAAATTTGTTTTTTTATTGAACTCATCATACTTCTTTTTCATTGTCAAAGTATTTGTCATATCTGAATCTGTATTTCTCAAAGTTCCTACAAGATTGTCAAGAAAATTACTTTCTTCATTATTCATTGTTACCTGAATAGCTTTTATTATATCACCAGGAAGCTGCACCAGCCCATTCACATCTTTGATAAACTGATTTCTTGTCGTCTCATTTAGTAAATCTGTATGAATTTCTGTATCTATTTGCTCTACTACCTTATCCTTCGTCACTACCTGTGCTTTGGTAATATCTGTATTTATTCCAAGCTCTTCTAGATTCAGTTTCTTTCCTGCTTCTGTTACTTCTGTATTAACAAATGTTGCATTACTATCCTGTTGTTTATCATGACTTCCATACTGTATTGATGTCTGTGGAACTACTGTTTTTGGATCTTTTAAACTTATTCCGCTTAATCCTATTCCATAGTTCTCACCTTCATTATAATCTTTCAAATTCTCAATTACAACTTTTTTTGCTTCTATTCCTAATTTACTTTCTTCATTCAGACTTCCTATTACTGCACCAATATTTGTTAATGTTTCTCCTACTTTTATATTTCCGCCATTTTCTCCTATTATACTCGTTTGATTGCTCACCCATTTACTATCCTGATGATTTTCTCCGTAGTTCCCGCCTATTGATGGTCTTGCTGATCCTGTTTCATATTTTGTACCTTCAAGTCTTCCTGATACATTTATTCCTGCTCCGTAATTTTTTCCATCTGATTTATACTCATCCTGTAACGATATTATATTTAGATTCTTCCCTATATCAAAGTTCAGTTTGTCTGCTATTACATTCACTCCTGCAAATGTTGCATCATCTTTTGTGGTAAGCTGGAAAGTCCCTCCTACTCCTATAAATGTATTATCATAATATTTAGAGTTTGTATTTGATTTTCCTCCTGATATATTTAGTCCGCCCATTGCATTGTTGTTTACTATATCATAGCCTATACTTCCACCTACAGAACTTGATTTTGTGCTGTTACTATAAGTGTTTTCCCCAGCCCTTGCTTCAAAGCTTTTAGCATCTACTACAAAGTTTTCTCCAACACTTATTTTCTGATTTACAAGTTTTACATCTCCTTCTGATTCTATTACAAAATTCTTCCCTACATTTATTACTCCTGCTACTGAAATTGTACTACTTGTATTTGATTCATAACTACTCTGACTAAAACTCGCTGATACTGATGCACTTACTAATCCTTTTGCTGCATTTCTTAGATTATCTGGTGATAAATTCCCGTGCTGGAATACATCCTTAACTGCAATATACCCCTTCGTTTCAGCCCATCCTCTTAAATTCCCTGTTAGTCCTGATACACTTCTCAAATCACTTATACCATTTCCAAGAGTATTTATTGTCTGTGATGTATTATCAAATCCATAATCTTTAACATTACCTGCTACATCACTCACTGTATTAGCCAGTTGTGCGGGTGTAAATCCTACATTAAGACTAACTCCTACTGTTGTTGTCTTCTGCTTTATCTTTTCTTCATACACTTCCTTAGCATCAAGAAGTTCTACTCCGTTTACTCCTCTTATTACCAAATTCTCACCAATATTAGCCTGCATTGCTTCTGTTCTTACTCTGTTTCCTGCATCTATTACTGTACTTCCTTCTGATATTATTGATGATACTGCTACTGTTGTCCCATTTCTCTGCTGCTCTAGACTGCTTTTGCTATAACTTACTCCAGCTGTAAAGCTTCCCCCGCCACTTGCTAAGTTTGTACTAAATCCACTTTTCTTTTCCTTAAATGAATAACTGTTATCAAGTGTGTCAACCAGTATATTTACGTCATTGCCAGCAACCATTGAGATATTCCCGCCGGTATTCTCTATTCCACTTTTTACTGCTGCTATAGTAGACGCCCTTACATTTATATCATTTGATGCATCTAGTATTATATTATTTCCAACTACTGTACTTCCTGCTGCATATTCCTGATAACTCTTTTCCTCTATTGAATGTGTTGACATAAAGCCGTTATCTGTCTGCTTTGTCTCTTTTCTTATTGATTCCACTTCATTCAATATATTTATATTTTCAGCTGTCATTTGCACTGTACCATCTGATGCTACTGTACTTCCTTTTACTGTTATATCTCTTCCTGCATTTAATATTACATTGTCTGTTCCTATTACTTCTGAACCTATCTTTTGTACTGAATCATAGTTTGCATAATTATCTCCGCTTGAACCTGATCTGTCTGAACCGTTCAGTGTTAGACTTCCTATTGTAATATTTTCCTTTACATCTATTATTGTTGTTGCTCCACTCACTCTTCCAGCTTCTGATATATAGTTTTTACCTTCTATATATGTCATTCCTTCTGATTCTATACTTCCCACACTTAATATACTGTCATGTTGTGTACTATTTCTGCTGTTTGTATACTGCTGTGTTCTTGAAGTACTGCTGCTGTTTATTATGTCTCCATTTTCAACTACTAGTGCTACTGATTCTATTCCTTTTATTCTTCCACCAATATTTTCTATATTTCCTGCTGTGGCTATTACTGTTACTTCATTTCCTCTTATTTCTGCAAGCTCATTGGTATTTGTTACATTATATACTCTTCCTGCATTTACATAAGTTACTCCGCCATTTCCTATCAGCTGTCCGTTATTTCTTAACTCATCTGCATTTATCGCTGTTAATTCAAGTCCGCCTATCTTATTTCTTCCATCTGGTTCTATTGTAGCCAGTGTTGCCTGACTTAAATATACCTTTGGTACTAATACTTTTTCCCCGTTTACTACTTCGTACTCATACCAGATTACATCACTCTTCAAAGCTTTTACCTGATCTGCTGTTAAAGCTACTCCTACTGTAAGCTGTAAATCCTTTTGAAGTTCTACAGAATTATCTAACATTGCTTTCATCAGTTCACTGTCACTTAAACCATTTATAAATCTAGTTCCTAATTTCTCTGTTAGTGTTCTTGTTACCAGAAGATATTCATAATATGCATCTCCGAGTCTTCTTGCTTTATTCCAGTCACTTCCTTCATCATAACCTATTCTTGATAAATAATAATCACTTCCATAAAAATTATTTAAGTTTATATATTTACTTCTTGTTTCCATCAAATATTTTGATGTTGGATCATTTGATGTACTAAAAAGACTGCTCTGTGCTGCTAAAGGATTTATTGGTAATATTCCTGTTGCTTTTATATCAAGAATCGGATCCATATTCTTTATTATTACTATCTGTCCTGATCCACCATCACCTGATTTTGTATTCAGTGTCTTTTTATCTACAAATCCTCCACCTGCTGTACTTCCTGTAATTATCTGTGAGTTTGTATCTATTTCAGGTGTTAATATCAGGTTCCCTGTATTTATTATGAGATTTCTTGCTTCTATTACGCTTGCCTGTCCTGTTACATATGCTATATCTCCATTCCCAAGTCCTCTCCAATACTGAACGTGATATTTCCTGTCACTTCCACTTCCGTAATGTTCCTGTTTGTAATACTCCACACCATCTTTCAGCTGTATTCTGTTTCCCAGTGTCGTGGTATTTGTTATTGTGTTCACTGTTAACTCTGCTGTATTCCCTGCCGATATCTTACCATCTTTATTATTAAGCTCATTTCCTGTTATAGAGATATTATTCCCTGCTGATATATTTGCATATGTAGTTACTGCATTACTCTTTAACTTCCCTTTCAAAGCCACTCCCGGAAACTGAGCTGAACTCGTTCTTATGTACGATCCTTCTGACATTGGATATCTGTCAAAATATCCTTCCACTGCTCCCTGTCTAAAATGCTCGTAATCAGCTGCATTCGGGTCTAATGCCCATAAATCATCTAAAAATATATTGGCTAGTAAAAACTGATACTTTGGCAACTTTAAGGCTGCAAGTAGTCCTGTTCTATACAATCCTTCAAATTTATTTGACTTATTTTCTCCAAGTTTCACTCCTGCCCAGTTTGCTGCCACTTCTGCTGGAGTTAGGATGTATCCGTCCCAAGTTTCGTAATACAGCTCATATTTATTCAGATCTTTTACAGACCCTATATTGTCTATCTTGGTTACTTCCATAGAAATATCCCCGGAACTCTGTATCATTCCTGTTTGATTCAGAAGATAATTTCCTTTTAGATTGATAAGTCCTGTTGACAAAAGTTCTCCGCTTAAATTTTCTAGTGTATTAAATTCTATATCTAATAACTCTCCGCCATATATTGCCATACCTGCATTATTAGTTATCTTATCTGTTGCTATCAGTCCAAGCTGTTCTGAAAAGGCTATTAACTCATTATTTACTATGTTGTAAGCACTTATTCTTCCATTTTCTCCCGTTATCATACTGTTGTTTACTACAGTTCCTGTTCCTTCCAAAACTATTATTTCAGAAGCCAGTTCTGTATTATTAATAATGTCTCTTCCCTTTATCTCTATATACCCTGCTCCTGTTGTTACACCTGAATTCAGTATATCAAGACCATTTACCTGAAGATAATCCTCACCATGTAATGTTCCATTCAGTGTCAGGTTTCCTCCAGAGGTTAGCACTACACTGTTTCCTCTTATCAAGCCTGTATTTCCATAACCTGAAAGACCTGATAATTCAATACTTGCTGATTCTATTGTTCCGCTGTTTGTTAGGTTTGTATTATTAAGTTCTACTTTCTGGTTTGAACCTATATATCCGCCAGCATTGTTAATAAAGGTATTATTAGCTTTAAGTACTCCGTCAGCTGCAAGTGTTCCTGTATTTGTTAAACTTAAAGTTACTAGCTCCATATTCGTAGCACTTATATAGTTTTGGTTAATTATGCTGTTCCCTTTTAATTTCGCATTATCCAATACTATTATTTTATTTGTATTAACAACATTTCCAGATACAACCACATCCAGGTTTTCTGTCAGTACCTCTCCGCTGTTTGTGAATGTAACTCCTCTTGAAACTATCCTGTCCGATACCTTCAATACTCCGGTATTTTTAACATCTTTTGCAGTCAGTGTTCCTCCTGCATTTACTATGTTATTATTTTCAAAATCCTCGTTTACTATCAGGTCACCATTAGTATTCATAGTACCCTGATTTGATACATTTCCTGATGTGCTTATTCCGTTTCCTGTATTTATTTTTCCACTGGTTCTGTTATCTAAATTTTTTGTAGAAAGCTTTTTATTTGTAACTACTTCTCCGCTGTTACCAATATTTTCTGTATTTATATCTCCTTCAGCAACAATATTTCCTGTATTAACAGTATCTTTTGCTGATAAATCTCCTGCTGTCTGGATATTACCAGAGCTATTGAGATTCTTTTCTATCTTTATACTATCTTTTCCGTATAAAGTACCTTGATTTACTGTATTTCCTTTTATATTCAGATTCTTATCAGAAAAAACTTTCCCTGTATTAGTAACATCTCCACCTACAGTTACATTTCCTTCACTTTGCAAATCTGATTTATTAGTTAGACTCTTACCTACTTTTATTTCATCTTTTCCATAAACCAGATCAGAAGCTTCAAGATTACCTCTTACTTCTAATGAGCCCTCTGATAAAAGCTGTCCATTACTCTTAGTATCTCCTCCAACAGTAATATTCCCTTTTGAATACACTGTTACATTACTTTCAAGATTCCCAGTTACTTCCAGTTCACCAGCCTGAGTCCCTGATCCTTTCAGTGAAGTTTTATCAGCTTCTATCTTCACTTTACCTTCTGAATAAGTCGAAGACTCCTGTGTAAATTCCTTAGCTTTTATATCTATACTTTCCTTAGCCTGCATTCTATTAGTAACTATCGTTCCATCTGCATTTATTCTCAATACACGCTCAGAAATAACGTCTCCGTTAACTCCAACATTACCGTTAACTGCTACTATCTTTATCTGATTTCCGTATACGCTTCCAAATGCTGATGATGATATCAAAAGTTCATTATTATTCGTTCCTTGCTTTGTATATTCCTTTGTATCAGGATTATAGTCAAAGTTTCCGGCTATTAAATCTACTTCTGCATCCTTAGCATGTATCTGACCGTCTATATTAATACTTTTCGACAACAGTGCAAGATATCTTACCCCTTCTGCATTTATACCGTCACGCCCTACTGTTATATCTCCACCCCTAATATTAAAAGGAAGAAGATTCCCATTTCCGTCTACATCCACTCTTGATGTAGTGAACATCACTTTATCAAAATTTATGAAGCCTGTATTATTCAAATAGAATCCATTCGTTGATGAGAAAACCATGTCTGTCTTATTACTTGACATCACCTCAAGAAATGCTTCTATTTCTACTCTGTTATTTCCACCTACCCTGTTCAGTATCAGCCTTGCTGCCTGTTCCTTACTAAGATTAGGATTAGCTGCCATCATTCCTGCAAGATAACTTCTTCCTACACCTTCACCAAAGTTGTTAAATACTACTCCTTCTTTAGTTTGGAAGTTCTCAAAATCATTTACACTTATACCTTTATTATTCGGCGTATTTATATTTATTATCGCAGCCTGTCCATTTTGAGCTCTGTCTATACTTGTATTTTGATTTGCATTCCTATCTAACTTTATATCTGCGAACATAAAGCTATTTAGCATTCCCAATAAAAGACCTATTGCTATGTTCCTGTTTATGAACCTTTCCCATTTACCTTTCTTCACTTATTCCCTCCTGTTTTACTTTTTTCATACTCCCTTTTTTCCTTCCTAAAATTTTGTGATTCTTATTAAATATATTAATTTATAAAGTTTATATAGCACATTTATTAATAATTGAATAAAAAATGTTATTTTAGAATATTTCTTCTGCTTTTCCCATAACTTAAAATGAGATATTTAAGATATCTTTTTAAAAATATTCAATTTTCTACACTAGCTTATACTCACTACTCCTATACCATAATTTATCTCTTCTATTTTTCTGCTTAACTCCCTATTTCTTAGTTTTGTACATCCGGAAATCAATTTAAAACTCCTGTCAATTGCTCTTGTTATTTTCTTTCCCATACTGTGCTTTATGTTCCTTCTATCTATTTTCCTTACTTCTTTTTCCAAGTCTTCAAAGTATTCTCTTAATTCTTCACCTTTCAACTGCATACTTTCTTCAGTAATATTTTCCTCAAGAAAACTTTTTATCCCGGTATTATCAATCCCCAAATCTATTAATCCCACGAGCTCTTTAAACTTTTCTTCATTCTGATTTTGAAGTTTGTTTATCCAACCCAGTAAAATTACTGGCAGACTTTCTACTATTCTCTTACCTGTTTCCTTCTCCATTAACTCATAGAGCTCATACCTGTTTATGTCCCTGTTCAGAGTACTCACACTGTATCCTGTTTTAAAACTCCACTCTTCAAAATCCTGATAACAGTTCATTTTCTCTCTTATTTCCTTACAATCTTTCCCTCTAATTAATGTTTCAGACAAGGATTTTTGCTTCTCATTCTTTAATCTTTCCGCTGTTTTACTACATTTCTCTGCTAAATTAAGTTTTTCTTTCATAAATCCTCCTTTGCCATTTCCTTTTATTAAAAAAGCCGATGATTATATTTCGTTATAACTATCGACTTCACTTTATATATTTTACTATACCGTTAGTTAATTGTCAATTTCTAATATATCTATTTTCAGATAATTTACATTTACATTTATTAATTAATTTACTAAAATAATATTTTTTATTTCCTCCTTATTTTTTAGGCAAAGTGTCAGGTTTTTTTATAGTGATCTAACAGTTGTTTTAGTACATCCTCATTACTGTGCTTTCTTAATTTTTTTTACATTATAACCTAAATTTTTCAAGCCTTTAGCCCAACTGTCACCCCTGTTAGAAACTGCATTAACCGAATAAACACTTTTGTCTGAATCAAAGCTTCTTTTGGACATACCAGAATTTTTTTATAAAATAAAAATATCAAATATACTTTAACATGCATATTTGATACTATTATTTATACTTTCTTTTTATTAAAATTCAAACTGATATCCAAATGATAGAGTCAGCTTCTGTACATCAAAATCATAGTCATGACTAAATCCTTCTTTATCAGTATAATTATATATTTTCTCTTCTGCTTTAGAATATGTTATATCATATGTCAGATCTACTAAAAAGTTCTTATACTCTACTCCAAATCCTAATCCGTAATACATCCCATTCTTCATTTCAGAGTTATATTCTTCTACCAATCTTCCGTCGTAGAAATTAGTTAACTTTACACTTGTATCTCCAGAGTTTATTGAATATCCCAAATTAGCCTTAACATACGGATTAATCCCTGTTGGATTTCTAAAAACATATCTTGCTGTTATGTATAACGGTATACTTGATAAATTACCAGAATCATAGATGTAATCTAAATTTTCTTTTGTTGCTCTTACATTCCCCGGTTGATCCATGTTGCTTAGTCCGTATTCCAAACCAGCACCTATCTGTAAATTTGGAAATACTTCCCTTCTATATTCTACTCCCAGACGTAATCCATTCTCCACAAACTTGTCTAAATCATATTCAGAATAAATATCTTCATCAAAATTAGTAACACTTGATAAATCATATCCTCCTCTTACTTCTATAATATTTCCCTCTGCATAAGCCAATGAACCAGCTAATATTCCAATAATCAGCAATATTTTTTTCATTTTTCCTCCTAATATTAATTATTTTTTCAATAAATTATTAGTATCATATATCACTGATAAATGTCAATTACTTTTAAAATTTTAATACAATATTTAATTTTCCGGAAAATTAATATACACCTGTATCTTCTACATTTTCTACTCTTAAAATTCTATATACTTTTTTATTCTCCAGGCTTTCCAAAATTTTTATTATATAGAAAGTTTAATTTACAGAAAATTTTAGCACTCCCTCGAAATTATATCTTCTGCAAAAGCCACGTTACGCCTTTTACATTTTCTTCAAGATCTTCATATTCATTTTTCTGGCTTTGAATATAACCTGTAAATATGCTTTTCTTTTCCGGAAACTTCTTTATCAGCTCTTCCGCTCTTTTTTCTATAAACGCCATCTCTGCATCACTGCCGACTTCCTGCTCTGCGCTGACTGTTATTTCAGCGGCAACTCTCAAACCTAATTTTTCAAATATACAAAGCCACTCATCATAAGGCAGATACTCATAATTTTTATACTTTATACTCTCAGCGGAACTAATCAGATAAGCTTCATCAATCAATATAAAGCCATTATCCTTTATAGTCTTTTTCAATTTCCTCAGTGTTTCCTCTGGATTCCCCAAGACATTTCCCACAGCTCCAAAAATCACAATATCATAATCTTTTTCCATAGTAACTGCCTCATTTATATCTCCCAAAACAAATTCGCACAAATGCGAAACTTCATATTCCACACTTTTCTTTCGGGCGAATTCTATAAAATCACCGATTATGTCAATTCCTTTTACATGAATCCCCAGGCTTTCCGCCAGCTTCACAGAAACAGCCCCTTTACCGCACCCAAGATCCAGCACTTCAAAATTTTCATAATGCTTTATATTTTTTCTGATTAATTCTTCCATATCGTAAGGGCTGCTGCCTATTTCCCATAAATCACAAAGCAGATACGGAATATATTCAAGCAGTTCTGTTGTTTCTGCAGTAAGTGATTTTGCCAGTTTTTCCTCAGTCTCTTTTTCCATAAACACCTCCTGTTTTTTATATAATAACATTTAAATACCAAAAGTTTAAGTACTCAAATTTTCCCAGCTTTCATTACATATATAAAACTTATCTTAAGATAAAATATTGTTATTTTTATAAATGTATAAAATATGATAAAATCTAGGAAACGTTATTACTAATTAAGAGGAGAGAACATTTATGGAGAATTTTATTCAGTTGTTAAATAAAATTAATGACTTCGTCTGGGGGTTACCCCTCATAATACTGCTGCTTGGAACAGGGATATATTACACGTTCCTGCTGAAAGGGCTTCAGTTTAGAAAACTTGGTCATTCATTATATTTAGCATTTATCAAAAGAAAAGAAGAAGGAAACAGCGGAGAAGGAGATATTTCACACTTTCAGGCATTAATGACTGCACTTGCAGGAACTGTGGGAACTGGTAATATCGCAGGAGTTGCCGGAGCAATATCTGTAGGCGGTCCGGGTGCATTATTCTGGATGTGGATGACAGGATTTTTCGGTATGGCTACTAAATACAGCGAAGCTGTCCTTGCGGTGAAGTATAGAAAAGTTGATGAAAACGGAAATATGATCGGCGGTCCTATGTACTATCTTCAGGAAGGGCTTAACTCAAAATTTCTCGGGGTACTATTTGCAATATTTGCTGTTATTGCCTCATTCGGTATAGGTAATACTGTTCAGGTATCAGAAGTAGCCTCTGCCATGAAAACGAGTTTTAATGTAGATCAGAGAATCACAGGACTCATTCTTCTTGTTCTCACAGGTTCGGTTATCCTTGGGGGAATTCAGAGAATAGGACGTTTTACATCTGCCATAGTACCCACAATGATTATTTTTTATGTGGTAAGTTCTCTTATTATTATATTTATGCATTATGACAAAGTAATTCCCGCATTTATTCTGATTTTTAAATCGGCATTTATTCCACAGGCGGCTATCGGAGGGACATTTGGTGCTCTTCTTAGTAAGACCATACAAAAAGGTGTCTCACGTGGTATATTTTCCAATGAGTCGGGTCTGGGAAGTTCTCCTATTGCTGCAGCTGCAGCAAAAACAAATGATCCTGTTTCACAGGCACTTGTTTCAATGACACAGACTTTTATTGATACTATTATAGTTTGTACCATGACAGGTCTTATTATAGTTATGAGCGGAGCTACAGAAGGTACAGGAGCAGTTCTCACGGAAAGAGCCTTTAGTATTCTTCTGCCGGGAGAATTGGGAGGAATTATAGTTACTGTAAGTTTGATATTTTTTGCTTACTCCACAATACTCGGCTGGGCATATTACGGTGAAAAAGCACTTGAGTACCTCGCAGGAGAAAAATCTATCATGGTCTACAGAATTGTTTTTACACTTGCGATTTATCTCGGGATAATATTCAGCAAGGGCGTCTGGGTATTTTCCGACATTGCCAATGGTCTGATGGCGCTTCCGAACCTTATAGGTCTTTTATTCCTTGCCAAAGTGGTAAAAAGTGAAACAAACAGATTTCTGAATAAATAAAAACAATATATACTTATTAAACCGGAAGGCATTCTTCCGGTTTTTATGTTACGGTATTTCCTTTACAAGTCAGAAAAATTCATGTATTATTATATTATCAGAACTGTTTTGGAGACAGATTTCTTTATAAAGTGTCTGTTTACCAACAGCATGCTGAAATATTTTGTTACTGAATGGAGATGAATGTAATGCTTTACCTCGCTGATGAAAAAAGATACACTTCCATGAAATATAACAGGTGTGGAAGAAGCGGATTAAAACTGCCTGCCATTTCTTTGGGACTTTGGCATAATTTCGGTACCATGGACAAATATGAAAATATGCGTGAAATGATAAGAACTGCGTTTGATCTGGGAATAACACACTTTGACCTTGCTAATAACTACGGCCCTGTTCTGGGATCTGCAGAAGAAAATTTTGGGAGAATGCTGGCCGATGATCTGAAACCATATCGTGACGAGCTTATTATATCTTCAAAAGCCGGTTATACTATGTGGCCCGAACCATACGGCGACTGGGGGTCTAAAAAATACCTGATTTCCAGTCTTGATCAAAGTCTGAAAAGAATGGGACTGGACTATGTAGATATATTTTATTCGCACAGATTTGATCCTGATACTCCTCTTGAAGAAACTATGGGTGCTCTTGCACAGATAGTACGTCAGGGTAAGGCTTTATATGTTGGTCTTTCGAACTATACTGCGGAGCAGACAAAAGAAGCAGACAGAATCCTGAGTGAACTTGGAATAAAATGTCTTATACACCAGCCGAGATATTCAATGTTTGAAAGATGGATAGAAGACGGACTGCAGGATGTGCTTTCGGAAAAAGGAATAGGAAGTATAGCTTTCTGCCCGCTGGCACAAGGACTTCTTACCAATAAATATATAAACGGCGTACCGGAAGATTCTAGAGCCGGGAAGCCATGGGAGATTTCATTAAATTCTGAAAGTATAACTGCTGATAAAATAGAAAAAGTAAGAAAGCTTGATGAAATAGCCAAAAAAAGAAACCAAAGTCTTGCACAAATGGCTCTTGCATGGACTCTGCGCGGCGGGAAAGTAACTTCTGCATTAATAGGTGCCAGCAAATCGAGCCAGATCGTAGAAAATGTGCATGCACTGGATAATCTTGAATTCAGCAGAGAAGAACTGGAAGCTGTGGAAAATATACTAAAAGGTGTGTAAATTTTATTTTATGATAATTTTACAGTCTTTTGATAAAATAAAAAAACAGAGTATATGAGGATTTACATGCTCTGTTTTTCTTGACTAAAATTATTGAGTATATTTTCAAAAACCTATAAAAGGTTCTGTTAATATTAACTGATTATTTTACATTTCAAATATATATGATAAATTTCTTTTCTAATTTAAACGATCTGAAAATTTCTGAATAAAATAACATTATTTTAGCACTATTTATTGTTCTTGATTATTATACATGAAATGAATGCTTTTGTCGATTAAATTTTTTTACCAAATCTTTGCTCAAAAGAATACCGGCCTCCTAAAATCTAATGATTGCAGGGAACCGGTATTATTATATTTAATTTTTTTTGTGATGTTATTTTATATTTCTTATGAAATTTTCTATTATTTTTTTCTCGGTATTTTTATCACAGCCGCAGCCTCCAAGCTGTATGGCAGGCTTGGTTTTCCCGTGAAAATCACTTCCGCACGTTATGATACAGCCTCTTTTTTCTGCTTCTTCCCTGTAAAATGAAATCTGCTCACCGCTGTGATAACTGCTGTATACTTCCATCCCTTTTACCCCTGAGTCCAAAATTCCGTCGAACAGCTTCTTATCCTCATGAATATTTTTTCCCGGATGTGCCAGAATCGGTATTCCTCCTGCTCTGTTTATCAGATCTACTGCTTCTTTTAACGAAATATAGCTGATTGGTATATATGCAGGCTTTCCCTGTGCACATATATCCCAGTAAAAATTCACATATGGATTATCACTTCTGGAACCACCTTCAAGATAAGGCTTTATCAGAGAATTATCTTTATTTTCAGGTTCGTAAATAGATGCTTCTGCTATATCTTCTCCGATAATAATGCCGTTTTTCATAATCTTGTTCAGTTTGTCACGGTTAACATATATTCCTGTTTCCTCCACAAGTCTCAGCCTTTCAGGACTTGCTTTTTTCTCCTGTCCGAGTATACTCTCTTCCAGCGCTTCAAACTCTTTCATACTGTAATCAATATAATACCCAAGTACATGAAGATCTACTCCCTCATATGTACAGTCTATCTCTATTGCAGGCACTACTTCTACACCCAGTTCATTCCCGGTATTTACAGCTTCTTCCACCCCCTTGACAGAATTATGGTCTGCTACGGCTATATACTTCAAACCGGCATCCTTACACATCTGTACCAGTACAGACGGCTTGAATTCCCCGTCATCACTATACATAGTGTGCATGTGAAGATCAATAATATTTTTTATCATTTCTTTCCCTCCGTTTTCTTTATTTATAATCCTATATTTTTATGCATTAACTGAGTGCCGAGAGTGCTTATCCCCCTGAAATAATCCTCTGAGCTGTCTTCTTTGAATATTACTTCGGGAAAACTCCCCTCCGGCATATATTCCCTGCATTTTTTTACTACAGAGTCAAGAAACTCTTCCCTGAATCTTTTTCCTCTCATAATAATAATATCAGGATTTATAGTGTAGTTTATTATCAGAATGAGCTTTACCAGAGCCTCTGTATATTCTGCATCTCCGCATTTTTCGTTAATAATATCATCTACTGTTTTCATTCCGTCTACAGGAATAAATCCAAACTCACCTGCGAAATTGTCTCTTCCCCTTATAATCTCACCGTTTGAAATAATTCCTGCTCCTGTACAGTCTTCTGCAAATTCTATATATACAGAACTCAGATTTTCAAAATTACTGTTTTTATTTTCCTCTGCAAAATTTATGCTGAAACCAAAAACTGTGGAATTCAGATCATTTTCCAATATAACAGGTATACCGAACTTATTTTGCATAAAATCTCCTATATCATTTATAATCCATTCCTTATTCAGCCCGCTTACTAAATATCCGCCGTTTTTCACAATTCCGGGGACACCCAGTGCAATGGACTTTATTACTTTCTGTTTCAATGCCTGTTCCGTAAAATCCGTTATTGCTTCCTGAATATCTTTATCCTTTATGTTTAGTTCACCGCTGTCTGTTTTTTCATTTAGAATATTTGAAATTATATATTTAACACTTTTACTCTCTATACAAAAGGCAAGGCTGTGATATTTTTCCTTATTAAAGTAATATCTTTCCGCCTTTCGCCCGCCGCTTGATTCTTCAAAGCCTCCCGTGATTATATCACCGTTTTCAATTAATTCTGTGAGAATAGTTCCTACTGTAGTGAGACTTATATTTGTCAGAGCAGCTATATTTGACCTTGTTATCATGGGATTTTCCAAAATAACTTTTTTTATTTCTGAAATATTCAGTTCTTTCATAAATTTAGGTTTTCCGGTTATTTTTTTCATTTTATACCTCATAAAGTTTTTAAATATACTTTTAAAATAATCTTTTAAAAGTATATTTTATTTTACTACAAAAAATAAATTTGGTCAATCACTTTTATTTTTTTGTCTTATTCAAATCTCTTACAATAAAATATTTTATAGTGTATAATAATTACACAACAATTTATTAAATGAGGAGAATTCAAAAATGATCAGAATGGTAGCAGCCGATATGGACGGTACAAGCCTTGGAACAGATGAAAATATTTCGAAAACTAATATAGAAACAATAAAAAAAGTAATAAACACAGGAACAGAATTTATTTTTGCTTCTGGAAGACCTGTTTACGGTATAAATCTGAAAATAGCCGATGCCGGTCTCACAGATAAAATCAGATATTTTATTGCTTATAACGGCGGCATTGTTTACGACACAGCAAACAAGGAATATCTCTACACTAAAATTATGGATTTTGAAATTATAAGAAAAATTTATAATATAATACAGCAGAATAATCTTGATCTTTGCTTCTGTCTTCATGAAGACGAATTTATTTATGTAACACAGGACAATGAAATAACTGCCCTTGAAGCCGAGAGCAACCATCAGACAAAAGTATTGATTGATAATATAGAAGATCTCTCAGAAAAAAAGTTTATGAAAATACTTCTGGTGGGGGAACATGAAAAATTAAAGCATGCTGCTGATATTTTCAGACAAAGTGAAGTCAAGGCTGATATTAAGACCATGTTTTCCCTTGATATGCTTCTTGAAATACTTCCTGTAGATTCTGACAAATCTGTTGCACTAAAATGGCTCTCAAATTATCTGAATATTCCGCTTTCGTCTGTGCTTGCCATAGGTGATGCCGAAAATGATATGGAAATGCTAAAGACTGCCGGCTACAGTGCTGCCATGCAGAATGCATACAAACATGTCAAAGAAATTGCAGATTACATTACAGAGAAAAATAATGATGAAAACGGTCTTACAGAATCCTTGGAGAAGTTTTTGGATTTATAAAACAAAGGGACTGCCGGCTTTAACACCGTGCAGTCCTTATTTTTGGCTTTATGTAAAACAATATATCATATTTATAATAATGTTCTTATCTCATCTTTTAATATTTCAGAATGTGTACCAAATATGGCCTGTACTCCTTCTTCCCCAACTTTTAATACGCCTTTTGCCCCAAGTTTTTTCAGTTCGTCGTCATTTACTTTTTTCGTATCCGCTACTGTTACTCTTAGTCTAGTTATACATGCATCCAGACTTTTTATATTTTCTTTACCGCCGAGTGCTTCCAGTACAGCTTTTGCCTGCTCGCTTTTTGATTTTGATATACTTCCTACAGGAGAAATATCCATATCATCTTCACGTCCCGGTGTTTTCAGGTTAAATTTTCTAATGAAAAATCTAAACAGACAATAATAAATTATCGCATAAAATATTCCCACAAGAGGTACTAAAAACCATCTTGTCTGGAATCCCCCTGTAATACCCGGAAATATTCCAAATAATGTGTAATCTATGAAACCGCCTGAAAATGTCATTCCTATTCTTACCTGAAGCATATTCATAATCATAAATGAAAGCCCTGCGAGTACAACGTGCAATCCGTATAATACCGGTGCTATAAACAGAAACAAGAATTCTATCGGCTCTGTTATTCCTGTTAAAAATGATGTAAGAGCTGCTGAAAACAGCACACCTGCTACCAGCTTCTTTTTGTTGTCCTTAGCTTCATGGTACATTGCCAAAGCTGCTGCCGGAAGACCAAACATCATAAATACGAATTTTCCTGTCATAAACTTACCTGCTCCTGAATATGTTGCACTGCTGAAATTCTTTACTCCGTCTGCATACATTGCAAACCATATTCTCTGATCTCCGTTTACTACCTGTCCGGCTTTATTAGTATATTCCCCGAACTGATACCAGAACGGCGAGTAAAACACATGGTGAAGCCCGAAAGGTATTAATGCTCTTTCTATAATTCCGAAAATAAATGTTGATATATTTGTATTCCCGTTATTGGCAAGGTTCGAACACTGTATAAGCAGATACTGTATAGGCTGCCATACAAACGGTAATATTAATCCAAGTAAAATTGCAAATACTGATGTCATTATAGGTACGAATCTTTTCCCTGCAAAGAATCCCAAAAATTGAGGAAGTTCTATTTTATAATATTTATTAAATATCGCAGCACCTAAAAGACCTGCTATTATCCCGCCGAAAACACCTGTCTGTAATGTAGGAATCCCCATTACTCTTGTATAACCATAAAGCTGACCTACAGTAAGACCTTTTATATTTGTTGCTGCTCCTACAAGCGTGTCAGAAAACTGCGAGTTATTCTGTAATATGTATTCGCCGGCTTTATATATACTGTCCATACTGTTGAATTCCATATTAGGTATTGCGTTCAGCTGCAAAGCTGTTCTTATTGTATCTACTCCTGATAATATAGCTCCTGCATTAGAAACTATTCCTGCTATTACATTCATGATCAAAAATCCCAAAACTGCTGCCAGTGCTCCTACACCGTCTCCGTTATTCGCGAAACCAATTGCTACCCCAATGGCAAATAATAACGGCAGATTACCAAAAACTATATCTCCGGCCTGTGTCATTAACAAAGCTCCGTATTGTATAAAATGATTTCCCAGAAAAGGCAGTCTTGTAATAAGCTCCTGCTGCTGCAGCCCTGCACCTATTCCAAGCAGAAGACCTGCCGCTGGAAGAATTGCCACAGGAATCATAAGCGATCTTCCTATTTTTTGTAAAATAGCAAACATCTTTCCAAATAAAGCATTTTTTTTCTTTTCCATAAATTTTCCTCCTAAAATTTTCATAAAACGCTTCTAATAGTCAGTTTTATTGAATCCATGTAATATTATTTCGTTTTTTTGTTCTCTATTCAAAAAACTCATTTTAAACAAAGATTAAACATATAAAGCATTTTATTTTTCTTATTTATATTTCAAAAGCACTTTAATTCATCTTAGACTAGTATATATAATAGGATTTGTTATGTCAATCTTTTTTTTATGGTCACTTTACACTTTACATATAAAAAACTGTTTTTTGATTATTTTAAGAATAAATATAAATTATGAAATAATTATTTTAAAACGAATATTATATATTATTTTTTTTCGTTTTTTATGGTATAATTCTGAATATGCATAAAACACTGACTTTTAAAATTATTTTTTTTAATGAATTATTACTTTTTAGAATTGGAAGGAATAAAAGAAATGACTGAAATATTTAATTTTACCCCAACAAAAAAATCGAAAAATTTTACTGTAAACATAAGGCTGAATAAGAATTTTTCAAGGACTGAAAAGGAGTTTTTCGAACTTCTGCTTTTTAATTTTGATCTTACTTCGGCATATATAAGTCTCGACTCAAAAGATCTGATGAAAATACTAAATCTGGACACTGACGCTAAATTACAGGATTTTCTTCTCAAAATTACAGATAAGAAAGTAATTTATTCCATTACAGAGGAAGATACTGTTGTATACAGCGGATCTTTTTCTCCTGTTGCTTCTTATTTTCAGAAAAAAGAAAAAATATATATTCTTACAGCTGAAGAATTAAAAATGTTTCTTACAGAGGAAAATATTTTCTCTCATTTTAATTTTAAGAAATTTATTTTTATGGAAAAAAATCTTTCCCTTATTTTGTATAATCATTTAAACAATATTCTGCCGGGAGCCACTCTCTCTGTTACTATTGCAGAACTTAAAGAACTATTTGAACTGGATGATTCATATACCAGAACTTATGACTTTGAAAAACATATTCTGAAAAAAGTAGTAAAAAATATAAATAAATACACTGATCTGGAAGTAAAATATGAAAAATCACCACATACCGGCTCTGTTATCAATTTTAATTTTAAAAGCACATATCGTGAAAATATTTTTGAAAAAACAAGAGAAATTATGGACACCATAAAATCAAAGATAATTAATTATGAGAATGTCTATAACCTCATTATTAATTATCTGGAAAAAAGAGGGCACAGCTATGTTCATAATAATATTTCCTATATTAACAGTCTGAAAGATATCCGGAATTTTGACGCATATTTGAGAAAAGCACTGCTTTATGATCTTTATTCTTCCAGTTTAAAAAATGTAAAGTCAGAAAGCAAATTTATCAGTTTCTTTGAAAAATATCATGTTTACAAAAATTCAGTGACACTGCAGAATGATCTGTATAAATATATAAACAGTATTTTGTACATTACTTCTTCTCTTGAGGAACTCTACTCCTTTGAAGTCATCAATGAAATCAAAAATCTGGAAGACGGATCTTTTTTTAATTATAAAAATGATGATTTTGAAATATTTGTAGAATTCTCACAGCACAAAAGCAGTTCTATACAGCTTCTTATCAGGGAAGACCTTATATAAAAGAAAAAAGACTGTGTAACATTATATCTGCAGACAGATCAGGACAATGCCGCGCTAGAAGCATTATCTCTTTCTGTCTGTTTTTATAAACCAGTCTTTTTAGAGATTAACCTTACAAGTAATTTTTATATATTAGTTAGTTTCTCCTGTTTTTACTGCAACTGACTTTTTTGCCGATTACAGATATTTTCTGCCGTATGTTTCTTATGATTATAAACGGATAAAAATTGATATTAAAAAAATCTCCCCGGCTTATATCAGGAAGATTTCAGATACAAGCCATTTGCTAAATTTCAAAATGGCCTGTTATTATTAAGATATTTTATATCATAATACATCAAGCCTTGTATAATTATTATTATTGTTATTATTATCAAATTTATTTATTTTATATATAGTCATAAAACTGCTCCTTTTTTATTATTACACACTAAATAATATACTATCCTTATGCTCCAGTCAAATTTATATTTATTATTTTTATGATCAGTTTCATAAATAAATTATTATTTTTCACCTAATGGTAATTTTTTGAATCTGTTTTCAATTTTTTGCTCTCTTTATCTTATGGGAAAAATAACAGCAGTCCTTTATTTTTCAACACTCGATACTTTTATATACAAAAAAAATCTTGTATTTTAAAAATTCATATACTATACTTGGTGCAAGTATAAAAATATTTTATTTATAAAAAGGAATGAGTAATTATGTATGAACATAAACTGGAAAAAGAGATATGGTGTCCTATTGAATATGGTCTGGATGTTTTCGGCGGAAAATGGAAATCCCGGATTATATGTGTTATTGCCGCTAACGGTATAATCCGTTATAATGCTCTTCGCAGAGAACTTTCCAATGTCACTGATGCAGTTCTCGCAGCTATGCTGAAAGAAATGATTTCTGACGGGCTGATAAACAGAAAACAGTACAATGAAATGCCTCCGAAAGTGGAATATTCCCTTACGGAAAAAGGTGAGTCCGTTTTGCCGATTCTTCAGTATATCTGTCAATGGTCAAAAAATTATACAGAGGTCGATAAAGAAAAAGTTCTTTCTTCCTGCAAAACATGTGATCAGTTTTAATTTTAATTCAAGAAATGATCTGAACCAAAATGGTTCGGATCATTTTAAATTCCATACTATTAAAAAACATAGTTACTAATAAATTTATTAATACTTTATTTTTTCGAGTATTACTGATAGAGTATACTCAAGAAGATCGATCTCAAAAAATTATTAGGAGGAATATAATGCAGACAAAAATAAAAGCATTTCTTGAAATAACTATGAATATAAATGAGGAGAACAGAGCCGCTGCTGCAAAAGTCTATACAGCTTTCAAACAGCCTTTTCTTTCAGAAATAAACGGAGCTGTTACTAAAGACCTTTTAATCAGACCGGAAGATGTTCAGGTTCTCCATGGTTTTACAAGTGTAAAATCTGCAGCTGAATACTTAAAAAGCGAAATGTTTCAAAACGACGTTTTTGTGGGCTTAAAAGACCTTTGGACTACAGATCCCGATGTTCGAATATATGAAGCAGTGTAGATTTACACTATATCTTGCTCTGAAAATTCCGGATGTAATCCGGATTACAACAGCAAAATTCTAATCAAACCCGCTATAATTATTATTCCATATGAATATAACAAATTATCCGGATTTAATATACAGGGCTGTATCAAAAGATATTTCACTTTTAATACAGCCCCTGAAATAAACCTGCTGACTGCACAATTTCTTAAAATGCTGAATTGTTAAGTTAATTCTGCTTTCAGATTATTTTGTTCATATTTTTTATGATTTTCCATTTCCATATTTCCCCAAAAAGACAAACAGATTTCTTTTATCTCTTCTTCATTTAAATTTCTGTTATTTACTAATTTATTTACATACAGCACTTCATATACTGAACCTAGAAACATACTCAGTTTCAATGATATCCATTTTTCATATACTGCGTTCAGCTTTTCTTCCAGCAATATATTTTTAAATTTTCGCAAAAAATCATGGGGATTTGATTCCTCATCAATAAAACACGAACCCCTTATACTCATCAGAAAATACAGTATTTCATCCCTTTCCTCAAAAAATCTTATCAACGCCTTTGTCAGACTGAACAAATACCCCTGTTTATTACTCTCTAATTTCACTCTGTTAAGGCTTTTTATTATTTCATCATAAGAATAATCCATTGTTTCTTTGTATATCTCATTTTTACTCTTGAAATGATAATATAAATTTCCGGGACTTGATTCCAGTTTCTTTACTATTTCTCCTATTGATGTCTTCTCCAGTTTCTTCTCTCTTATCAGCTCCAGTGTTATTTTAATTACATCTTTTCTATCCATTCTTATCCTCCCAGAGATAAGAAAAGAGTGTTTCCGAATTGAACATACCAAAGTTTTTTCCGGAAACCCTCTTACTTCTCTTGTTTGTTAATTAAAATACTGCCTTTAAAGTTACTCCTGCTCTGTAATCATCCTCTTTATCATTTCCTGTTGAGTATTCTCCTGTCAGGAATATTCCGTATCTGTCTTCTACTTCTACTCCTATCGCTGCCCTTGTTCTAAATGTCCCTTTTTCATCTTCCGGCTTTGATAACTTATGATAACCATCTTCTATGGCTATTAATCTCGCCTTCTCTCTTTCATTCAGGTCTGCAAGCTCATATTCATACGCAAGATCAAGTGTCCCTTTCAGCTGCCATGCTGTTTTTGATCCTAAAGGCAATGCTCCTTTTAGTTCCACTCCTGCTCTCGGCTTTGCACTCCATGCATCATTTCCTTCCACTTCCAATGTTTCAAGACCTTTCTCCTCAAATGACGGTCTTGTCACATACATTGCTTTAAATGCTCCATAAGGCATTATACTTGCTTTTTTTCCCAGTCCGAATTTCTTGCCCAGTATATTGTCACTTGTTATACTGTATGTTTCATATGTACCATTCATTTCTGATCTTTCCAGCGGTGAAGGCCAGTCTATGTTTCTGTCCACATTATGGATACTTGCTCTTCCTGTCAGATCATTTCTTACTTCCCAGCCGTTTGTCTGATACTTGTTATGTACTCCTAACTGGATTGTGTCTACCCATTCTTCACTTTCATTTCCGTCTTTAAATTCAAATCCTGTGTGAACATATCCTAATGAATACCCGAATGTATGTTTATATGTTCTTTCCACTTCCCTTAGTGCCAGTACTCCTGCTGTTGTATAATCATAACCAACAACTCCGTCTGTTTCTTCTTTATTCTTTCCTTTTCCTGCTATTATACTTATCTTTACATTTTCTTTTGTGTTATTAGTTGAATCCTGCAATAAATGCAGTGAATCTTCAAATGCTTTTGCTATATCATATTCTCTTTGATTTATGTTAGCATATACATTTCCTGCAAGACTTGCCATTATCTGTCTGAATTCCGGTTCATTTGTTATGTATGCTGTTTTATTGTAGATTTTCACCGCATCTCCTGTTGCACTCAGATAATTATTTTCCAGTGCTGTTCCAAAATCTTCAAACCATAATCCGTCTGTAAAGTCTGTAAATGCTTTTCTTGACATATATACATCTGCTCCCGCTGAAGTAGCTTTTGGTGTAGCTTCCCATAATAATGAACCGCTTACAAAGTCATACTGTCCTGATGATGCATTTATTAACCCTTCCAGTTTATAGACATCTGCTATTGTTCCGTCAGAGAACCCCGGAAGTATTACTATCGGCTTTGATGTCAGAACTTCATCTGCTATTATTGAAGTTCCTGATAATTCAAAATCATAATTAGGGTCTGATGACGGCTGAGCTGTAGTAGGATCTGGCTTTATCATTACCTGTACACCGTCTAATGCCAATACTCCGTTTGATTTTATGATTCCAGCATTTATCAGTGCAGGCAGTGTATGAACACTTCCTAACGAGCTTATTACATTAGCTGTAGTACCTCCGTTTATAGTTGCTGTTCCTGTTCCTACACTATGTGCCGTATCATCCGGATCTGACGATACAAATATCTTACTGTTCAATCCCGATATATTAATTGTTCCTGTATTTGTTATTACTGTTCCTAGATTACCATACATACCTATTGCATCGTTACCTGTTATATTAATAGTACCGTGATTTATTATCTGTGATCCTGCTCCTTTTCCTGCCATTCCTATTGTGTTATCACCTGATACATTTATAAATCCGCCGGCTTCATTTGTTATTATTCCGTTTTCCGTATACATACCTGTTGAATAATCACCTGTAGTTGTTACAGTACCAAAGTTGCTTGCTGACCCGCCTTTGGCCACTATTCCGTATCCGCCGTAACCTGCTGATATATTTCCGCTTACATGGTTTACAATTGCAGCATTTTCTCCGTATATTCCCACAGAATACTTGCTGTTCTGCACATCTACATTTGTTGTTCCTGCCACGAATACAATATCCGAGTCACCCACTGCTACTGTTCCGAAGTTATCTACAGTTCCTCCGTAATTATATATCCCTACGTTATTATTTCCTGTTGTTCCTAAAATGATACCTCCGGCGTTATTCGTCATAGCAGCCCCGCCTATTTTACTTGCAGGGTCTTGTGCCATATAGAATCCTACATTATCTGATCCTGACATTATGAGAGTTCCGTCATTTGTCACTGTAGTTCCTTCTGTACTGTACATATATACTGAATCAGTTCCTATACTGCTGTTTGTTCCTGTTCCGTTTGTGAATGTACCGCCTTTTAGTATGAAACCGTAGTTGCTGTTTCCTATGTTAAGATTAGTTGAATTCGTTACTGCTGAATATACTCCGTATACTGCTACTGCATTTGGAGACCCCATATTAAATACAGATCCTGTATTCAGATTAACTGTTCCTCCTGTGGAATATATTCCTACTCCAGAATCACCTACATGATGTACAGCTGTGGCATTACTGTTAACAATTCCCTGATTATTATAGATACCAATTGAATTTATTCCTGATATTACAGTTCCTGCATTTGTTACTGTACTTCCGGCTACAGCACTGTATATTCCTATGCTTGGATCAGAAGTATTTGATGAGTCTCCGACTTTTACCAATGCTCCAAAATTATTATCTATTGAATGATTATTAGCACCGATAACATAAATACCTATTGATTTATCACCTGTTAAATCAATATTTCCGTCATTAATTATCTGCATTATGCTTGCTGCATTATTATCAGCATATATTCCTATTGTTCCTGTACCTGTACTTATTATATTTCCTGATGACATATTATGCGCCATTGTACCATCTTTTAGATATATTCCCTGTGAACCTGTTCCTACTGTTATCGTTCCGTCATTTAAAACAAATGAACCTGCTCCTGAGGTCATCAAACCTGCTGATGCATTTCCTGCTGTTATTGAATTTTTGTTACTTAATCTGGAACCATTTTTTCCATATAAGCCTACAGAACTATCGCCCAAAATTATAACTCCGTTATTTTCAGCATCTGTCCCTGGGGTCATTCCTGCCGGCAGAGCTCCGGCATACTGTCCGTCCAGTGCCACTGCTGCCACATTTGTTGCTCCTGATGCTGCTGTTATATTTGAACCATTCAGGTATATTGCGGAATTTGTTCCTGTTACCAATGTTCCGTTTGATGCCAGACTGCTGGTTCCTGTGTATTCAAATACTCCGCCTGCTATATTACCAAGCGTGTATGTAGAACCGGGTGCTACGCTCAGTACATTGAAATTATTTGATACTGTTCCGCTTGTATTCATATTAAATAAAACTACATTTTGTCCAGAAATGTTAATATTCCCAGTTCCCGTGAAACTTGTATTGCCGTCCAGATAAATCCCTAATGCATTATCGCCATTCAGGTTTATCGTTGTTCCTGTTAGTGTAACGCTGCTATCTTTTCCATAAAGAGCAATTCCATTTTTACCTACTGTTATTGTAGACCCTGCATCTGTTATTGTTCCTTTATCCACAAATACTCCCACTGCATTTTCAGAAGCTCCCATATCTACTGTTCCGCTCGCTAAGTTTATTGTTGAATCTGTTAAAATTCCTGTACTGTTATTATTTGCATATATTCCTATGGCATTGCTTGAAGTCCCTGCCTGTATCAAACCATTGTTTGTTATGTCTATTTTCCCGTCTCCAAAACTCTGAGCCGTTCCTTGTTTATATCCTTCTGCATATATTCCTACACCTGAATTGGAAATTCTTATTGTTGAACCAGCCTGATTATCTATTAGTGAGCCGTTTGCTCCATATATTCCTATAGCATTATTTCCATTCATGTTTATTAGACTTGAAGCGGTATTTCTTATCTCTCCGTAGCTGGCATACATTCCTACAGATCCTGCCCCGTTCAGTGTTATATTTCCTCCAATATTCGTCAATGATACAGTATTTCTCGCAAGTGAAAGTCCTCCGGTATCAAGACCATTTTCCTGCCCCATTGCTACCTGTCCCGAATCATTTCCTGTTATACTCTGACCAGTATTAGTTATGCTTGAAGTTGCTATCTCCAGATTATTATAAGCATCTCCTGTATTATCAAGGTTTATTCCCTGATTTATATTTAAAAGACTTTTATACATCATATATGTCTTATAGTCTGTTCCATTTACTGTGGGTCCTCCTGGTATACTTCCGAGAGGAGTTGAAGTAGTGCTTAGATCTATTGATACGTTATCCACTATGAATAATCTGGAACCTGAATCCATTGTTAATGTCAGATTTCCTGCTGTTCCATTAAATGTACTTGCAAAATACGCACTTAAATCTGATACTGATAGTGTCGGCAGAACACCTGTCCCTGTATAATAAAAGGCTGTTCCTCTGTTACTTGAATTCGTACCGCCCTTTATTGTAGATGACACATTTGTTAAATCAAAAGTACCGCCGTTTTCACTATAAAATAATAATGATCCCTGCCCTGTTTCAGTAGTTACATTATTTAACTTTATCATTCCTGTTAATCCCTTAGAATAAAGATTAAAAGCTTTATCAAGAGTTTTTATACTCCCGCCAGTTATATCTATCACTCCTGTATCCGCAAACAAACCTGTAGATTCCTGTCCTGATACTTCTACTGATACATTTCCTGTTGATGTAAAAGTAGAACCTGTACCTATTACTGCTACTCCCACAGAACCTATTTTCTTGACACCATCATCATATACTCCGCCGCTTACTGTTGTATTTCCTGTGTTCGTAATATTAGCACCATTATTTGCTATGTAAGCTATCGAAGCATTTCCATCTACTGTTACAGCACTTGCATTTGATATTATTGCATTATTATTCGCAAATATTCCCAGCTGGTTATTACCGTTTTCAGCCTTTAACGTGGTATTAGCACCTATTGTTATTTTTGAATTACCTCCGTCTGCTGCAATTAAAATATTCCCTATTCCTCCGTCACTGACTATGCTGTTATTTTTAGCATTATTGTCTAAAGTTACCTCTCCTCTGGTTACAACCAGACCCATTCCTGACTTAGAATACTGGTCTAATTTAATATCATAATCGTCGAATGTCAAAGAATAAGCCGGCGCATTATAATTAACAAAAATCCCTATAACTTCGTCAACATAATCCGAACTGTTACTTCCCAGATTTCCTGTAGAAGCGGCAATATTTTTCGTATTCCCTATATTAAGTTTTATTACAGAATTTCTAAAATCAAAGTGTGGATTTAATACTTGAATTCCTACTGATTCATCCCCATTTATGTTCAATGGATTATTTAGTATTATTTGTGAATTCCCATAATTAAAATATCCTGTTCCGTATGTATCATAAGTGGCTGTTACATCTGTACCACGGTAATCCACCTTTTGATTTAATGCTACTCCATAACTCTGAGCTCCATTTAGTGATATAGTACCATCATTAGTAAATACAGTACCTCCATTTGCACCATTTCCCGGTGTGGCATAATTAGCCAGTATATCTCCTGTACCATTTGTTGTTATTGATCCTGTTGCTGTATTTGTAAAATAAAAATATCTGTTGTATCTGGCCATTCCTGCTGTATCATCATTTATTGTTGTAAATATTACTCTTTGATAAGGTGTAAGTCCTGTATATGTGGTTCCTTGACTTGTCGTAGCTGTTGTACTTGCATCGGCTATTACTGTTCCATTATTTATCATACCTGAACCTGTTGTATAACTCGAATGTGATTGAACTCCGTATAATATAATTTTTTGCCCTGACATATTTATTTTAGTATCTGCATCCAGTATCCACAAAGAATCTTCCGTATTAAAGTTATGAGCATCAGTATGAAACAGCATTAAATAAGCAGACGGCTTATTACCTACACCTATAAAATTCATAGTCATATTCTCTATATCTATAGGATGGCTCCCTACCAGTTTCATTACAGCATGTGTCGAAGTTTGGTTCGTCCAGTCAAAATTTTGTATCCCGTTATTTGTAGCTGTATGCCCTGTACCAGTGTATCCTGTTGCCTGTGTATCATGTATACTCAAATCGAATCTCTGCGCTGCTGCTGTTGATGTACTCACAGCATCAAGAGTTCCGCCGCTTGCCTGACCTACTAGTTTCTGTTGTGCTATTGGTGCCACAGAACCATTTTGTGTTATCCATTGAGAATCTCCATTTCCTGATCCCGGAAATGCAAGCGATATACTAACAGGTGATGGTGCTGCTACTGTGGGAATACTAGGGCTAATAGGCTGAAACTCTATTGGATTTACCTGTGGAATTGATATTCCCGTAGGCGGAGTAACACTTATAACATTGGGATTAACATTTATTTCATTTACCGGAGATAAATTCAGATTCAATACATCTTTCGTCATCCCCTTCAAAGGAATACTAACCCCTAAATTTATATCCTTAGGCTGCTGCAAAGGCTGATAAGGTTTCCCTGACATTCCGCTGATACCTCCGCCTGTTGTTACATAATTACCGTTTACATCGTAATACCCCGTCACCTTTGAATGATATACCGCATTTTCTTTGGAATTATCCACTCCCTCATTATATTCTTCATAAAATCCCGTAAAAAATACCTGCCATTCCAGATATTCAGGTTTTACTATATAATCTCCCTGTAAATACAGGTCTTTTAATTCTTTATTTTTTTGATTGAGTATTCTTTCTATTGTTTGATAGGTCTTTTCGCTTGAATTACCTTTTTCTATATTTTTCACTATACTGTTATACATTCTTTCATACTTTACAGGTGCCGCTGATGCTGATGCCCCTTCTGCATGAGATGCCAGTATTGCATTTAGTGCCAGAAATGATACTAATAGTTTTTTATTTCTTTTCATTATTCCTCCCTGTTTTTTATCTTATATTATTTGCCGCTTTATACTGCTCTATTCTAAATAACAAATCTTCTATTTCCTGTATTTCGTTTACTTTTTTATCTATCTGTTTATCTACTTTTATTAATTCTTTTTCCAGTCTCTGACCGCTGTTCAGATGCTTTCTGAGATTAGTCCATTTTCCTCTTGCTCCTTCTCTCAGTTCTCTTCTGTATTCATAAGTCGGTGCTGAATAAAGCATCGTTCCAAGAGCTGTTAAAAATAATAATATTACTGTTTTTTTCATTTTCCCTCCTTAAAATGCTATCTTTTTCTCATTCTGTTAATTTCATCAGGCATTAATTCCTCTTCCTCTGCTTTTATTCTATCCAGCATTGTATACCAATAACCCCTTCTTTCAGGTAGTTTTACATATACAGATTCCTGTCCCCTTCTCAGAGCTTTCTCATATGACGAATAAACCCCGTCCTGATCATAATCCTTTGTTATACTGTCTTCTAAAGATTTCTCCACTTTTATTTCTTCACTATAAACCGCAAATGACAATGTAAGCAGTGAAAAAATCAAAATTATTTTTCTCATTCTACCTCCTTGTATAATATGTTTGTAGTTAAAAAAGCTAAATTAACTACTTAAAATCTTTGTTACTTTATGTAAT